>JAPPDX010000008.1 GCA_028824415.1 bacterium
ACGGCGTGTACGCGGTCGCCGCGCTCATCGACATCCTCGAAGGACGCGCCGTGCCGCAAGAGATCCACATCGACCACGTCTGGATCAACCGCGACAACGTCGGCCAGTTCTACGACAGCGAAGGCCAACCCATCCACGACCTCGGCCCCTAAAGTCCGAGCGATAACGACAACACCAGGGTGTGCCGCGGGAGCGATCCCGCGGCACACCCCCCGTTTCCATCACGGGAGCCCGCATGACTGACAACGCCATCGAACTGCACGACATCGAGAAGTCCTTCGGCCCGGTCGAGGTGCTCAAGGGTGTCTCCCTCACGGTGCCGCCCTCGCGCTGCTACGGGCTGGTGGGCGACAACGGGGCCGGCAAGTCGACCCTGCTCAAGATCCTCAGCGGCGTGCACCCCCGTGACGCCGGCGAGATCCTCGTCGAGGGGGAGCCGGTGGACTTCAACACCGCCCTCGACGCCCGCCTCGCCGGCATCGAGATGATCTACCAGGACCTGGCGCTGGCGGAGGACCTCGACGCCGCCTCCAACATCTTCCTGGGGCGCGAGCGCCACAAGGGCCGTGGACCCGGCTTCAAGCGACTCGACCACAAGCGCATGCACGCCGAGGCCGCCGAGGTGCTGGAGTCGGTGGGCAGCCCGCTACCGACCAAGCGCCAGGTGAAGGCGCTGTCCGGCGGCGAGCGCCAACTCGTGGCCGTGGCCCGTGCACTGGAGTTCAATCCTCGGATCCTGCTGATGGACGAGCCGACGGCGGCCCTGTCGGTGGAGAAGGTGAACGTGGTCAACCGGCTCATCGCTCGGCTCAAGGACCGGGGTGTGTCGATGATCCTCGTGAGCCACCGTTTCACCGACCTCATCCAGGTGGCCGACACCATCGGCGTTCTGGTCCACGGCAAGATCGTCGACGAGTTCGACGCGGCCAGTCACTCCATGGACGACATGACCACACGCATCGTGCGATTGATGAGCGAAGCCGCAGTGGGAGCGGCCTGATGAGCGACGCAGCCGACCGCGATCAGACTCCCAGCGAGCGATCCGCGCCCGGCACCATCCGCGAGAGTGGGTTGATCGCCTGGATCCGGCGAACCGTCAGCGAGGTGGGTCCCGGTCTGTTCGTGATCCTCGGCGCGGAATTCCTGGTCTTCTGGCGCCTGGGGCATCCGCACTTCATCCAGACCAGCAACTTCATCGCCATCGGCAAACGCATGGCCATCAACGGCATCACGGCCGTCGGCGAGACCATCGTGATCATTTCCGGAGGGTTCGACCTGTCGATCGGCTCGATCGCCGCGATGGCCGGCGTGGGCTCGGCGGCCGTCGTGGAGAACGGCGGCACGCTGTTGGGCAGCATCCTCACAGCGTTGGCCATCGGTGCGTTCATCGGGCTCGTGAACGGCGCCATCACGGGCTACGGGCGCATCAACCCCTTCATCACGACCCTCGGCACGCTCGCCATTGTGCGCGGTGTCGCCTTCGTGCTGACCAACAATCGACAGGTCACCGTCAGCCACGAGGGCTTCCAGAACCTCGGGAAGGACACCGTCGGCGGCATGCCCTACAGCGTGCTGATCCTGCTGCTCACCTTCATCTTCTTCGGATTCATCGTCCCGCGCTACAGATTCGGGCGCTACATGTACGCCATCGGCTCCAACGAGCGCGCCGCCGCGCTGGCGGGCGTGCGCATCAACCGCTGGAAGCTCGTGTTCTTCGGCGTGTCGGGCATGCTCGCCGGCCTTACCGGGTTCGTCAACGCCTTCCAGTTGGCGACGGGCATCCCCTCAGGCACCACGGGCATCGAACTCGAGGTCATCACCGCCGTCATCCTGGGCGGAGCCAGCCTCTACGGCGGCCGGGGGCGCCTCCTGGGCACGTTCCTGGGACTGATGTTCCTGTCCACCCTGCTGAACGGGCTGATCCTCTCAGGGGTGAGCCCCTTCTACCAGAAGATCGCCTCGGGCAGTTCGCTGATCCTGGCGGTGCTGTTCGACGAATGGCGGCGCCGGCGCCTCGCCCGTGGCTGACGGGCCCGAGCCGGCACGGCTCAGCCACTACTTCCGCGTCAACGATCCCGCCGAGTACGCCCGGCGCCACGCCACGGTGTGGCCCGAGATCGAGGAACTGCTACGAGAGTGCGGGTTCCGCCGCTACGACATCTACCTCTGGGGCGACGTCGCCGTCAGCTTCATCGAGGTGGACGACTACGCAGCCGCGGCGGAGCGCTACAACGCCAGCGCGATCGGCGCGCGCTGGGAGGAGCACTTCGCCGACCTGATCAGCATCGACGAGACCGACGAGCACGGCTGGGCCAAGCCCTTCGACCACGTCTGGAGCCTGTAGCACGTCGGTGGCGCCGGTCTCGGCGCCGATGCCCACCGCCCCGCGACGACGTCGCCGTTCGCGCCAGTCCTGCCAGAACTAGGGTCACCGCCGGGCTGCCACAGCAGCCGAATCTCAAGGAGGGAGTCCGACAATGACCGTAGAGGCCACGGATCTGTCCGGAACCGGTTACCCGGCGCGGCTCGAGATCGACTATCCGGAGCGGCTGAGCCGCGTCAAGACACTGTTCCGCATCATCCTCGTGATCCCGATCGCCTTCATTGCTGCCTTGGTAAGCGGGAGTTTCGTCGGCACGGACACTGCGAGCGATGCAGCCAACGACGCCGTCTCGGGCTTGGCCGTGACGGGCGGCGTGCTGTTCCTGGCGACGCTCCTGATGCTCCTGTTCCGCCGCAAGTATCCACGCTGGTGGTTCGACTGGAACTTGGAGCTGACACGCTTCACCACGCGCGTCGGCGCCTACCTGGTATTGCTAAGGGACGAATACCCGTCGACCGACGAGCAGCAGGCGGTGCACCTGGATCTGGACTATCCCGACGCGGCGAACGAGCTCAACCGCTTCCTGCCGATCGTCAAGTGGATACTGGCGATCCCGCACTACATCGTTCTGGCAGTTCTCGGCGTCGCCGCAGTCGTCGTCACTGTGATCGCCTGGTTCGCCATCATCTTCACGGGACGCTACCCGCGTGGGATGTTCGACTTCGTCGTGGGCTTCACCCGCTGGGCGTTGCGCGTTGAGGCCTACGTGGCGCTCCTCATCACCGACCGTTACCCGCCTTTCAGCTTGAAGGCCTGAGTCACAACGCAGACGGTTCCACCCGGCAGCAGTTGCATCCGTGTCGCCGCCGGGGCGGATCACTCGACGGGCGCCACCTCCAGGAGTTCGAGGGTGATGCCCTCGGGGTCGCGGAAGTAGCCCACGCGCTTGCCCTTGTTCGGCCCGTGCGTGATCATGACGGGGCCCTTACTGCGTGGCGTGGCACCGAGTGACACGAAACGCTCGAAGTCGGCGGCAAGGTCCGTCGAGGAAAGGCACAGATGCGCCGTGCCGGGGTTCTTGGACTCGATGTCCACCATCTCCCCGACCGGCTCCAGGTACTCGATCAATTCCAGCAACACGGTGGAGTTGGGAATGTGGAAGAGCGCGATGTAGAGCCGCGCGCCCGGATAGCCGATCTGTTCGGCCGTGTACGGCTTGTCGAAGATGCCCTTGACGAACGGCTCGGTCTCGAACAGAGCCGAGTAGAACGCCACTGAGCGATCCAGGTTGGGCACGGTGAAACCGACGTGATGGGTGCCGCAGAGCATGGTTGATCCCCTTCGACGAGGCGCGCGAACGGGACATGTATAGCCGCCGTGACATCGCCCCCCAAGCGGGAGACCCTGTCCGGCACCCGGGGCAGCGCCTCAGACGGTGACCCAGACCTCCCGGGGACCGCGGAACTCGAACCCGTGCAACTCGACGGGACGGGCGGCGTCCAACGCAATGTCCGGGAACCGGGCGAGCAGCCGCTCGATGCCGATCCGCACCTCCTGGCGCCCCAGCCACTCCCCCAGGCAGCGGTGCACTCCCAGGGCGAACGCCGCGTGCGGGCCCTCCCGGCGACCGAGGTCGATCTCGGTTGGATCGCTCCAGTGCTCCTCGTCGAGATTGATCGAGCGGAGCACACCGGAGACGAGGTCCCCGGCGGCAATCGCGGCGCCGGCCAGTTCGAGGTCTCGCGTCGCCTGACGGGTGATGGTGCCGACGGGGCTGTGGACGCGGAAGACCTCTTCGACCAGGCGACGCAAGCGACGGCCGTCCGACGCCACCGCCCGGCGTAAGTCGGGCCGCGTCAGCAACACCCACGCCACGAGCCCCACACCGTCACGCGGCTCATTGATCCCTCCGGAGATCATCAGCCGCACGTTGTTGACGATCTCGGCGGGTGTGGCGCCGGCCCGCACGAACCAGTCGATTGCACTGTCACTGCCGGCCGCCCGACCGATGCGCTCGCCGATCGCCTCTCCCAGGTCTTCCTTCGCAGTCTCGCCGATGGCGGTCGCCGCGGGATCGTTCTCGAAGTTCGCGATGTCGGTGACCAGGCCCTCGCACCACGACCACATCCGGTCGAAGCCGTGGCCGTCGAGTCCCAGCACGATGGCCAGTGCCCCGGCGGCGAGGGGCTGCGCATAAGAGCCCATCAACTCGATGGTCGGCCCCGCGATGCCATCGAGAATCCCATCGGCCAGCTCCGCCAACTCGCCCGCCACGAAGTCGCCACTGCGGCCGCCGGACTGGAACGGCGGCAGCATCATGTCGCGCACGCGGGTGTGCGCCGGCGGATCCATCACCAGCATGTTCGGCCCCAGGGCCCGCGCCAGGAACGAGGGGTCGGTCGCCGCGCTGAACAGCTCGGGACGGGCCTCCATATGGGCCACGTCCTCCCAGCGCGTCACCAGCCACATGTCCATGGAGTCCACCCAGCACACCGGCTCGGTGGCCCGCATCCGGGCCAGTATGGGATCCGGATCGACCTCCAGTTCGGCCAGGGTGATCTCGGATCCGAGTCCCACAAGACCGGCCTCCGGGGTGCCCCTGCTAGTGGAAAATGATCCCGCCGTCGACGTTCAGCGCCTGCCCGGTCACGTAGTCGGCCGCATCGCTCAGGAAGTACTGCACCGACCGCGCCACGTCGTCGGGCGTCTGGATGCGCCCCATAGGTATGGTCGCCACGATCGCATCGACCGATTCCTGGGGGGTGATCCCGGCCTTCTCCGCACGGGCCTTGTGGATCTTGGGTGTCATCGCGGTGTCGACGACCCCCGGGCACACCGCGTTGATCTGCACCTTCGGCGCCAGCGCCAGGGCGAGGGACCGCACCACGCTCGACACCCCGGCCTTCGACGCCGTGTAGTCGACGGCGTCGGCGCGGCCGATCTTGGCACCTATCGAGGCGATCGCCACGAGACGGCCGCCGTCGCCCGCCATCATGTGGCGGGCCAGTGCCTGCAGGGTGAAGAACGTGCCCTTCAGGTTGATGCCCAGCATCCGGTCCCAGCCCTCCTCGGTGAGTTCCAGGGCAGGGACGATCTCGACGATCCCGGCGGACGTCACACCGAGCGTGAGCGGTCCGAGCTCATCGATCGCCTCGGCGATGGCGGCCCGTACCGCCGCGGGCGACGACACGTCAGCGGGGTAGGCCACAGCCTGCCCTCCGCCGTCACGGATCTCCGTCACAATGGCGTCGAGGGCTGCGGCGTCGATGTCGTTCAGCGCCAGAGCGGCACCCGCCGACGCCAAACGCAACGCGATGCCGCGGCCGATCCCGTTGGCTGCTCCGGTGACGAAGGCGTTGCGTCCGTCGAACATTCCCTGACTCATGTTTCCTCCCTGCATGACCCCCTGCCACGGTCTCACCCGCAGCCGGTCGCATTCGCCGAAACACTAACGTTGCCGCGCCGCGCCACGGTTCGCTGTGGCACCTTCGACCGGTGTCACGCCACCGCCGTCGCCCGCATCGAACCCCGAAGCCCGCTCACAGGGATCCCAGCACATGACCAACGACGCTCCGGAACCCGCCGCACTCGGGCTCGACACACGTTCGTGGCTTCCCGACCGCCACGATCACGGCATCGCCATCGTGGGCTGCGGCGGGATCGTCAACGACGGACACCTTCCGGTGTACACATCCCACGGGTTGAACGTGGTGGGCTGCTACGACATCAATCCCGAAGCGGCGCAGCGCACCGCAGAGCGCTGGGGCATCTCGCGGGTCTTCGACTCGCTCGACGAAGTGGCCGGCGACCCCTCCGTGGAGATCGCGGACATCGCCGTGCCCGCCTGGCGACAGCTCGAACTGGTTCGCACCCTCGCCGGCGCCGGCAAGCACCTGCTCTGCCAGAAGCCCCTCTCGGACGACTTCGCCGAAGCCGTCGAGATCGTGCAGCGTGCCGAGGATTCCGGTATCAAGCTCGCCGTCAACCAGCAGTACCGCTGGAGCCCGGTGATCCGGGCGATGCACACGCTCATGGCCGGGGGCCGGATCGGCACACCCACGGCCGCCTTCGTCCACGAGTCCATGGTGAACCCGTGGGAACTCTGGCCCTGGCTGATGGAAGTGCCGCAGCTGGAGATCATGTACCACAGCATCCACTACCTCGACGGCATGCGGTTCCTGCTCGGCGCCCACGGCGAGCCGGAGTGGGTGACGAGCCGGCACACCCGTCACCCGCTGCAGGCGCCGAGCGCGGAGACGAAGACGGTCACGATCCTCGACTACCCGGACGGGTTGCAGGCCTTCGTGGCGGTGGATCACAACGACGTCAGCGACGATGTCTTCGGGCGCGTCCGCGTCCTTGGCACCGAGGGTGTCACCTCGGGCACCATGGGGCTCTCCTACGACTATCCCCACGGGCGCGCCGACACGGTGCGCTGGTCGGCGCATGACGATCCCGGCGGGGGCTTCGAGACGGAGCTGCCCGGGAGGTGGATTCCCGAAGGCTTCGTCGGGCCGATGTCATCGCTGATGGGCGCCATCAACGAGAACACAGAGCCGCCGACCAGTGGCCGCGACAACCTCCACACGCTCCGCCTGGTGGGCGCCGCCTACCTCTCGGCGGCCGAGAACCGCTCAGTCCGGCCGGTCGAGATCGACGAGCGCATGTGAGGCCGCCCCGCCGCGCTCCGGCGGACCGGTCAGACGAAGGCGCGGATCAGCAGGCTCAGAGCCGCAGCGACCGAGACCACCAGCAACACGGGGCGCGTGTAGCCGCGGTCCAGCACATGCACCAGCCGTCCGGACAGCAGGTACCCGACGATCTGTCCCGGGACCAACACCGCGATGGCCAGCAGGTGCGTCGTGCCAAACTCCCCCCACGCCGCCAGGAACACGAGTGAGAGTGACGCCGCCAGGAGGAAGTAGACCGACAGCGTGCCGCGCAGGCGGCGGGGCTCCACGTGCTGCAGGGTGAGTGCCAGCGGCGGCCCACCGACTCCGGTCGAGGTTCCGGCAACACCCGACACGAAACCGCCGACGGCAACGATCGATCGACCGCGCGGCAGTCGGATCGGAGTGACCGAGAGCGCCACGCCCACCAGAATCACCGACGCCAGAAACACCGAGAGACTCCACTCCGAGAAGACCTCCACGAGCAGGAATGCCCCGAGCGCCGCACCCGGCACACGTCCCAGAATCGCCCATGAGAGCGCCGAACGGTCGATCCCGGAACGGTCCCGGCAGGCGATGAGCAGGGTGTTGGCGAGCGAGGCGGCCAGCAGCGGGCCCGGCACGAGGTCGGGGTCGATCTGGATCAGGATCGGCGCCGCCACAACGTTCATCCCGAATCCCACACCGCCCTGGACCGCGGCGCCGACGGCCATCACCGAGACTGCGGCGACGATCTCCCATGGACTCATCAGCGCCGCCCCCGAGCACCTGCATCGAGCATCGCCGGAGCCTACGGGAGACCGTCCCGGCGGCAGAGGGACATCCCGGTACGAGCCGTCGGCGGGGTGCCCCGCCGGATGCGGCGACGTGTGCCGAGGTGCCGGTGCGCGCGCCATCACACGTCGCTAGTATCCCGCCATCGTGGCCGACAGGAGTGCAGGGGACGCCGACAAGCCCTGGTGGTTGAGGGGCAACCACGGGCCCCTCCCCGACGAGACCGAGGGTTTTGACTTGCCGGTCCGTGGCCGCATCCCCGAGGAGCTGCACGGCATGCTGATCCATGCCGGCCCCAACCCGCCCCGCGGCGACTCGCCGCACTGGTTCCTCGGTGAGGGAATGCTCCATGGCCTGCTACTGCGCGGCGGGCGAGCCGTTCGCTATCGCAGCCGATGGGTGCGCACGCCTCGACTCATGGAGTTGAACGGCAATCACGACGACCCGGATCACTCACCCGCCAACACCAACGTGGTGGTGCACGGTGGCCGCATCCTGGCCCTCGAGGAACATCACCGCCCCTATGAGGTCACCTCCGACCTGGACACCGTCGGGCCGGTGGATTTCGACGGCACGGTCCGGAACCTCACGGCGCACCCCAAGATCTGCCCTCGCACCGGCGAGATGCTGGCGTTCGCCGCCTCCGACACCGAACCCCACATCACGTATCTCCGCTTCGACAGCGACGGCCGGCTCGCCGGAACGACGACCATCGACCTGCCGCGGCCGGTCATGATGCATGACTTCGCGGTCACCTCCGACCATGTGGTGTTCATGGACCTGCCGGTGGTGCGGGATCCGGCAGCCAGCGGGGGCCTCCCCTACCGCTGGGATCCCGATCACGGCGCCCGCCTCGGCGTCATGCCTCGCGCAGGCGGCAACGTGCAGTGGTTCGACATCGACCCCTGCTACGTGTTCCACACGGTCAACGCCTGCGAGATGTTCGGGCGCATCACCATCGACGCCTGCCGCTACGACTCCCTCTGGGGCACGTCGTCGAACCGTTTCGACGTGCCCGCCATGGTGCACCGCTGGAGGCTGGGCCTCAGCGACGGCTCGGTCCGCGAGGAGACTCTCTTCGACGTGCGCTGCGACTTCCCTCGCATCGACGAGCGGCTCCTCGGGCGACCCAACCGTTACGCCTACGTGACGACGCTGGTGGACGAAGAGACCGGCAGCATCTCCCACGGCCACCGCGTGGTCCGTCTCGACCTGGTGGCGCACACCAGCGAGCACCACCACTTCGGGCCCGCCCGCTACGCCAGCGAGGCGGTGTTCGTGCCTCGCCACCCCGAGGCCGACGAGGACGACGGGTACGTGCTGACGGTGGTATACGACGCCGAGCGGCACGGCAGCGAGGTCGTCATCCTGGCCGCCAACGCCTTCGGTGCGGGGCCGCTGGCGACGGTGACCCTCCCGAACCGGGTTCCCTACGGATTCCACTGCGCCTGGGTGCCCGCCGGCGGCTGAGACCCCGCCGGCGCTCTCCGACAGACGGAGTTTCGCTCCTGACCCTCGGAAGGGACTAGTCGGAGGCCGACTCTGCGGCCGCGGTGGCCAGGGTCTCCTTGCGGCGCTCGTAGTTCTCGAGCATCGCGATGAACCTGGCCGGGTTGTAGATGTCCTCCTCGTAGCTCCACAGTCCGTCGCCCGCGTACTTGAGCAGGGTGAGGTTGTGTTCCTGGTGGAGCGAGCCGTCGCCGGGGTCGGCCATGCGGTTCCACACCTGGCACACCACCCAGCCCCGCTCCTCGTCGATGATGTGCCACTCGATGGGGAACGCGATCATCTCGTTGCCGGGCCACTCGCTCATGGTGGACTGGATCCACTCGTAGATGGCCTCGCGCCCTTCCATGGCACCGAAGTGATGCTCGAGGTAGCTGGCGTCAGTGGTGAACCGATTCGCCCACTCCCGCCAGTCCCCGGTTGCGGCGGCCCGCTGGGCGACCTCGGTGTAGCGAGCGAACGCCTCCTCGATCTCGGCTCGGCTCCATCTGCCCACAGTCGACGCTCCCTGCTGCCGTCCGGACGGTGTCGGGATGGTAGTTCGAAGCGCGGGCGGCGACCCGGACCGCCCGCACGGTTCGTTGGGCGCTGTTACGTCACTCCGGCACCGATGATTCTCCGCCGGCGCGACATTTCCGATGTCGGGCACGTGTGGCAGACTTGCCACTGGAGGCCGCCGATGTCCGACCCATCCGAGAAGCTGCTCGATGCGATGAACCTGCTCGAAGAGTTGGCGCGCGAGGTCACCCCCGAGGAGGCCGTCGACGAGATCGACTCGGCCACGCTGCAGTCGTTCTGGCGCGAGTGGCCCCACACCGTGGGATGGGCCGGCGCACTGTGGCGACGCCTCAATCAGGATCTCGACACGCCTTCACAGCCGGGCGACGGCAGCGGCTACGACGAGACCGGCGGCTCGGGCTGAAATGGCGACGGTTCGCCAGGTCATGAGCACCGAGGTGGTGACCCTGCCCGGATCCACTCCGATGGTCGAGGCCGCCCGGCACATGGTGCGGCGGCACATCGGGTCGGTGCTGGTGGTGGACGGCGCCATGCTCAGCGGCATCCTCACCGAGCGCGACGTGCTGCGCGCCGCCGCCAAGCCCACGGACATGGCAGCCGACCCGGTCTCACGCTGGATGTCCCCCGAACCCATCACGTGCTCCCCCGAGATCGACACCGAGGAGGCGGCGGAGATGATGCTCTCCGGTGGCTTCCGCCACCTCCCTGTGATCGACGGCACGGGCCTGCTCGGCATCGTGAGCCTGCGCGACGTCCTCAGCGCCCGCATCGGCCGCAAGAGCTGACAGGCCCCAGCGGCTGCGCCAATCCTCACCGTCATTCCGGCGAAGGCCGGAATCCAGATGCCTCGGGCAGCAGCGGATTCTCCGCAAAGTGGAGTCCGAAATTCCCGGAATATGGAGTTTGAAATCTCCGAAGGGTGGAGTCTGGTCCCCGCAAAGTGGAGTCTGAGATCTCCGCGAAGTGGAGTCCACAGCATTCGAGTGCCTGTAGCGGGCAATACAAATCCCGACATGAAGGGCGACAGAGTCAACTGGAGGGCTGCGTCGGGCCAGGCGACTACCACCTGACCATCATTCCGAACCGGTTTCGATGATTCCCCGAACAAGTGTTGCGTCAATGATTCGGATCTGCTAAACTATTCAGTACCGGTTCATCGGTCTTCCTCGTAGAGGGAGTCGATGGTTCCCCGACCGGCTTGTCGGCCCGGCCGACGCGAAATGCACGCCGGCGAACTCCAGTGGGGAGCCCACGATGACCGATCCGTCTCTCTTCGACGACCCAACCGGCGGCGGCCTTGACTGCGCCGCGGCGACAGGCGGAAAGAGTTTCCCGGCGACTCACATGCTCTCCACGCCGGACGGTCGCGCTGGATCCGGCCATGTTGCGCACCGCGGCCCGGTCCGGCCGGGCGAAGCCTCCGCCCCTCCGTACGACCGTGCTGAGGGCGATGCTCTGAGGCTGGTGGCGAGCCAGGTGGAGGCGCTGCTTGTGGGGTTGCGCTCGTTGGGCGGCGAGCTTCTCGAGGAACGGCTGGGCCTTGTCGGCCGGTGTGAGGCGGGGTTGGCGGCGGTGCGGTCCGAGACGGTTGCCGAGTTGGCGCTCCGGGACGGCGAGGCGAAGGCCGCCGAGGCGGTGCGCGAACGGTTGCGGCAGTCCCGGGGCAGCGCGAAGCGCGACGTGAAGCTGGCCGGGCAGCTCGCCGATCTGGCCGGCACGGCGCAGGCGCTGGCCGACGGCGACATCACGCCGCAGCACGCCAAGATCATCGCCGAGGCAGCCGAGCACACCGATGTGGACGAGGCGGAACTCCTCGACGCCGTGGCCATGCAGCCGACCGACGTGTTCGGCCACACCGTGCGGGAGCATGTCAACGAGCGCTCCGCCAGCGACGATCTTCCGGAGCGTCGGCGTCGCCAGCGGGCCCGTCGCGAACTGTCCATCAAGCAGCAGTCCGACGGCATGTACAAGCTGTTCGGCCTGTTCGATCCCGTCGCCGGCGCTCGCATCGAGACGGCGCTCGACGCTGCGGCCAAGAAGGTCCGGCACGCCGAGGACCCCACCAACCGCGCCACCTTGCCGCAGCGCTACGCCGACGCTCTCGAACTGCTCGCCACCGGCAACGGCGCGGCGGGGACCCAGAGCACGACGCTGCTCATCATCGCCGAGTACGACGCCGTCGCCAGCCGGGTTGCCCGTGCACATCTCCCCGACGGCACGCCCGTGAGCGCCGACGAACTCGTCAAGCTCGCCGTGAAGGCCAAGGTCGTGCCCGCCATCTTCGACACGCCGGGTCGGCCGCTGTGGCTCGGACGGGCCAGCCGCGATGCCAACGCCGCCCAGCGCATCGCCCTCGCCGCCCGCGACGGCCGCTGCGTCGGCTGCGGCGCCCGGCACAACATCTGCGAACCCCACCACGAGGAGCACTGGGAGCACGGCGGCCCCACCGACATCGACAACATGTGCCTGCTCTGCGGTCACTGCCATCACCACGAGGTCCACGACAAGGGCGCAGACATCGAGACAGCCGCCGACGGCAAACGGACCCTCCGCCACGCCGCCCGCCACCGCCCCTCGAACACCGGCCATCCCCCCGGCAACGACACCAAGCACAGGTACCGAATAGGCCCGGACTCCACGGTCAACCAGCCGCTACGGCTCTAGGAGTAGCGGCCTCGATTGTCTGGAGCGGCTGCACGATGCCCAGCGCCCCGTCACGTCGAGGCGTAGCGGGGTGGCAAGCTGGCGGCGTGCCGGCCCACGGCTGGTCTGCTTCGTGGCGACCGCTACCGGCGTCCTCGCCTCTGGATGCTCCGGGTGAGTCCGGTTACAGGGCGCTGAGGGCGGCGTCGTAGTCGGGGTCCGCGTTGAGTGGTGAGACGAGTTCGGTGTGGACGACCTTGCCGTCCTCGTCGAGCACGACGACGGCACGGGCGCACAGGCCCTCCATCGGGCCGTTCAGCATGCGCACGCCGTAGTCCTCGGCGAACTCCGGAGAGCGGAACGTGGACGCGGTGTAGACGTTCTCGATTCCCTCGTCGCCGCAGAACCGCTTCGCCGCGAAGGGCAGGTCGGCCGACACACACAGCACCGTCGCGGCGTAGAGGCCTATGACGCGCTCGTTGAACACTCGCACGCTCTCGGCGCAGGTCTCCGTGTCGATGCTCGGGAAGATGTTGAGCACCAGTCGCTGACCGGCGAAGACCCCGAGGCTCATCGGTTCCATATTGGCCCCGACCAAACTGAAGTCGGGAGCCTCGGCACCGACGGCAGGCAAGTCACCGCTTGTGTGGAGGATGTCTCCTTCGTGATCGATCACAGCCATGCGAGAACTCCCCGTAAGCGTGTCCCTCGTCCTCTCAACCCCTGTTTCTAGCCGCGCCGTGTCCGGACGCACTCGCGCCGAACATGCCGATCCGGCTGAGGACGTGCGTCGAATGAGTCGAAAGACCTGTTGAGGAGACCGCCCGGCAGAGTGGGGCACTCCCTGACGCGTCGCGGAGGCAGCATGGTGACCGGCCCCGCCGTGCTTGACAATTTCCACTGAGCGGTGTGTTTGACATATTTCACACCACGTCGTGTGACGCTCCACCGAGGCAGGTGCCTAGCCTGCCCCGGTGCTCTTGTGGCGCCGATCCTCCCGTCCCGCAGCAGTGGGGAGGCCGGCTCATACCCGCCGGCCCCGCATGCGCGTGCCTGTCCGGTTCGCGATCTGTCTCTGCGCGTCGGTACTCCTGGTGGGGTGCTCGCCTTCGGAGGTTTCCAGTCTCTGGCCCTACCTGCAGTTCCTGAAGGATTCCCCCGCCGACGGTGAGACCTCGTGCCTCGAGGGCCCCCCGCAGCTCAGCGAGATCGTCGAACCCGAGGTGGTGCTGCAGTGGACCTCCACGGTGTGTGCCATCTTCGATCCGGCCGACTCCGCCACGGCGCTGTGCATCATCTCCTACGAGTCAGGCGGCGACCCCGACATCACGAACATCGATGACCCGGGTCGGGGCTCGTTCGGTCTGATGCAAATCAATTCCGACTGGTGGATCGGTTCGGAGTACCACGAGCAGATGGTGCAATGGTTCGGGCGCGACGACGAGACGTACCTCGATCCCGCGGTCAACATCGGTGCCGCAGCCCTTCTCGTCCGAGACCCCGAGCTGGCGGGCTGGCACTCCTGGGCAAGCAGCAAACTCTGCCCCCACCGCCACTGAGAGCAGACCGCAGCGCGGCTCCCCGAGTCAGTCGGACCCACCTGGGCGCGTGCCGTCTGGCGCGTTCGGACATCTGCGGCACTGAGCTCACGACAGGGAATCGGCTGCCGAACGTCCCGAGACACGGATTCGCGGACGAGCCCACCGCCGGGGCGTCGATGCTCAGACGGTGCCGTTCGCGACGAGTGCTGCCAGCTCGTCGGCATCCAGGTCGAGGAGCCCGCGAAGCACTTCCTCGTTGTGCTCACCGAGAGCAGGGCCCGGCCAGCGGAGCCGGCCCGGGGTGTCGGAGAGCTTCGGGACGACGTTCTGCATCGGCAGCTCACCGACCTCGGGATGGGTCAGTCGCACTATGGCCTCGCGAGCCGCGAAGTGCGGATCGCGCAGCATCTCTGCGGCCGTGTAGATCCGGCCGGTGGGAACGCCGTGCTGCAGGAGCACAGCGTCGAGTTGCTCCGCCTCGAGGCCACCGGTCCACGTCGCGATCATCTCATCCAACTCCGCCTGCCTCCCACCACGGGCCACGTGCGTGGCATAGCGCTCGTCGGTGGCGAGGTCGGCCCGCCCCATCGCCGCAGCCAGCCGAGCGAACACCGTGTCCTGGTTGGCCGCGATGATCACCATCTGCCCGTCGGCGGTCGGGTAGATGTTGGACGGCGCCACGTTCGGCAGGATGGCGCCGGTTCGCTCGCGCACATGACCGGCAACGGCGTACTCGGGGACCAGTGACTCCATGACCGCAAGCACGGCCTCGTAGATCGCCGAGTCCACCACCTGACCGCGGCCCGTTCGCTCCCGGGCATGCAGGGCACACAGGGCGCCGACGCACGCGAACGTCGCAGCGAGGGTGTCACCGATGCTGATGCCGACCCGGCTCGGCGGCGCGTCCGGGGGCCCCACCACATGGCGCAGGCCACCCATTGCCTCGCCGACCGAGCCGTACCCGGGCCGTCCGGCATAGGGGCCGGTCTGGCCGAATCCTGTGATCCTGACCAGGATCAGCCGCGGATTGACTCTCGAGAGCTCGTCGTAGCCGAGGCCCCATCGTTCGAGCGTGCCGGGTCGAAAGTTCTCGATGAGGATGTCGCTGGACGCGGCGAGGCGTCTGAGGAGATCCTGCCCGCGGAGTTCCCGCAGATTGAGGGTGACCGACTTCTTGTTCCGAGCCAGCACCGGCCACCACAGGGACAGACCGCCGGACTTCTCCCGCCCCCATTCACGGAGCGGGTCACCGACACCGGGCTGCTCGACCTTGATCACCTCAGCGCCGAAGTCTGCGAGAATCTGCCCGCAGAACGGTCCGGCGACGAGCACCCCTGTCTCCAGAACGCGCAGACCGTCGAGTGCGGGAGTCATCGATCGCTCCAATGTCGGCGACCGGACCGGCTCGGCGTTCGGGCGACCACGAGCGGTACCATCTGAGCGGGTCACGGTACGGGTGAGCGTCCGGACCGTCAAGGTGTCGTCGGGCGCGGGAAGGTGAACCATGCCGCAGCAGGCCGCAACCGCTGTCGAGATCGTTGACGTGGCACCCCGGGACGGACTCCAGGCAGACGCTGTGACGGTGCCCACGGCCACCAAGGCCCAGCTGATCGAACGGCTCGTCGATGCAGGCGTGCGGCGCCTGGAGGCAACCAGCTTCGTGCACCCCAAGCGGGTGCCGCAGATGGCCGACGCCGAGGATCTCATGGCCGCCCTCCCCCGGCACGAGAACGTGACCTATATCGGTTTGGTGATGAACCGGAGAGGGCTCGACCGGGCAATCGACGCCGGGGTCGACGAGATCAACGCCGTCGTGGTCTGCTCCGACACGTTCTGCGAGCGCAACCAGGGAACGACCACCGCCGGGGCCCTTGCCGTGTGGGAGGATCTCGCCCAGGGTGCCCGGGAAGCCGGGATCGGTGCCGGAGTGACGCTCTCGGCGGTATTCGGCTGTCCCTACGAGGGGCCGATCCCGGTTGAGCGCGTGGCGTCAGTGGCCGCTGAGGTGGCCAAGAGCGGTCCGGTCGAGATCGCCATCGCGGACACCATCGGCGTTGCCGTACCGCCCGATGTGACCGAGAGGGTGGGTGCCGTGCGGGAGATCGTTGGCCCCGACGTCCGGCTCCGAGCCCACTTTCACAACACGCGCAATACGGGCTTCGCGAACGTCGTCGCCGCACTTGAGGCCGGTGTGGAGGTCTTCGATTCCAGCCTCGGCGGCATCGGGGGCTGCCCGTTCGCGCCCGCGGCGACGGGCAACATCGCCACCGAGGATCTCGTCTACCTGCTTGACCGTATGGGGGTCGAGACCGGCGTCTCGCTCGAGTCCCTGTGCGAATCGGCCCTCTGGCTGGAGGAACTGCTGGGACGCCCGGTGCCGGGCTACCTCTCCAAAGCGGGCGGCTTCCCCCGAGGTCGGGACTAGGCGCTCGCTACAGGGCGCCGAGGGCTGCGTCGTAGTCGGGTTCGTCGCTGATCGGGCTCACAATCTGGGTGTGGACAACCGTGCCGTCGGCGTCGACCACCACGATCGCCCGAGCACAGAGACCTGCCAGCGGACCGTCGGCGATCTGCACGCCGTACGCCTCGTAGAAGGCCGGCGACCGGAACGTGGAGGCACAGGAGACGTTCTCGATGCCCTCGGCACCGCAGAAGCGGCCCGCCGCAAACGGCAGGTCCGCTGACACGCACAGCACGGCGGTGTCGTCGAGAGCAGTTGCGCGCTCGTTGAAGGCGCGCACCGAGTTCGCGCAAGTGGGCGTGTCGATGCTCGGGAAGATGTTCAGCACCACGCGCTTGCCGGCGAAATCTCCGAGGCTCACCGCGGCCAACCCATCGCCGGTGAGACTGAAATCCGGGGCCGGCGCACCGACACCCGGCAGCTCCCCGCCCGTGTTCATCGTCATCCCGCGGAACTCGATCTCAGCCATGGCAGATCCTCCCTCGTCGGCTCCTCCGCCGCTGTTTTCTAGCCGATTCACGGCCCGATGCCTCCGGCCGCGGATGCGGACCGCTGAGCCGATACCGTGAATCGCGAACATCACCCCGGACGCCATGGGCGCCGCGCGCCCCAGCCGCGGCAACCCTGCACCTGAGGAAGACATGACCACCTACCGCCCACCGCTGCATGACATGCAGTTCGTCCTTGAGCACATCTGCGACGTGCGCGCGCTGGCCAAGCTGGAGGCCTTCCAGTCCTTCGACCCCGACAGCCTGCCCGACATCCTGAGCGAGGCGGGACGCTTCTTCTCCGAGGTCTTTGACCCCCTCAACCGGACCGGCGACACAACGCCCAGCGTGCGCAATGACGACGGCAGCGTCACGACACCTCCCGGGTTTCGCGAGGCCTACGAGGCGTACGTGGACGCCGGCTGGGGAGCGGTCGCGTTCGATCCGGAACTCGGTGGGGGCGGGTTGCCGTGGACAGTCGGGTTGGCCCTGCAGGAGATGATGACGGCGTCGAACCTTGCCCTCTCGCTGTGCCCGTTGCTGACCCAGGGTGGAATCCACCTGCTCGACCTCCACGCCGGCGGGGACCAGCGCGATGTGTACCTGCCGAAGCTCATCGCCGGCGACTGGACCGCCACGATGCTGCTGACCGAGCCCCAGGCCGGGTCGGACCTCGGCGCCCTCTCGACCCGGGCCGAGCGCGCCGCCGATGGCAGCTACCGGTTGTTCGGCCAGAAGATCTTCATCACCTGGGGCGAGCACGACATGGCCGCCAACACCATCCACCTCGTGCTGGCCCGCACACCTGATGCCCCTCCAGGCTCGAAGGGCATCTCGTGCTTCATCGTCCCGAAGTATCTGCTCGATCCATCCGGCAACCCGGGCGAGCGCAACGACATCAGTTGCCTCTCCATCGAGCACAAGATGGGCATCCACGCCAGCCCTACCTGCGTCATGTCGCTCGGCGAGGCCGGCGGTGCCGTGGGATACCTCATCGGCGAGGAGAACATGGGCCTGTTCTACATGTTCACCATGATGAACAACGCCCGGCTCGGCGTCGGGCTGGAAGGCGTGGGCGTGGCCGACCGGGCATACCAGCAGGCGCTGGACTTCGCCGGCGAGCGGTTGCAGGGTCGGCGTCCGGACAGGGCGCCCGGCGAGAGGGCCGCCATCATCGAGCATCCCGACGTGCGGCGCATGCTGTTGACCCAGAAGGCCTACGTCGAGGCCATGCGCTGCCTGTGTTACTACAACGCCACCGTCCTGGACCTCGCCCAGCACCACCCCAACGAGACCGAGCGGCGCGCCGCGCAGGAACTGTGCGACCTGCTGACCCCGCTCTCGAAAGCCTGGTGCACCGACGTCGCCAACGAGATGACCTCGGTCGCCTTGCAGATTCACGGAGGGATGGGTTACGTGGAGGAGACCGGCGCCTCCCAGTACTGCCGGGACGTGCGGATCGCCGCCATCTACGAGGGCACCAACGGCATCCAGGCCATCGACCTGGTGGGGCGCAAGCTTCCGGTGCGCGGCGGGGCGGTGGTGCACGAGTTGCTCGACCGCGTCCAGGAGGCCGCCGACGAACTCCACCCCGACCTGGTGGCTCTGCGGGAGCCCCTGACAGCCGCCACCGTCACTGCCCGGTCCTGCACCGACTGGCTGCTGGCGAATCCCGGCGACGCTGCGCTGGCCGGCGCCACCCCCTACCTGCGCCTGCTGGCCAGCGTGGTGGGTGCGTGGCTGCTGGCTCGCTCGGCCGAGGCCGCCCGCGCCGAGATCACCGCCGGAGCGACCGGGGTGGAGGCAGAGGCTCTGGAGGCCAAGCAGGTCACCGCCGAGTTCTTCTGCAGCCAGCTGCTGCCCCAGGCAGTGGCGATGGCACCGGCGGCCACCGGCGGCGCCGAGATCCTCGCCGAACTCAGTCCCGCGCAGTTGCGCTGAGCAAGCAGGCGCCGACGTTAGGCAGTCGGTTCGGAGATGCCGAGTTGGCCTTCTATGCGCGCCAAACGCTCCCCTTGGCCGCTCACGCGTTCAACCAATCGGTCAACGGCAACCCGCAGATCGCGGATGTCCAGCTTCAGCCAACCGAATAACACCAACATCAGGCCCGCCAAGCCTGCGAACTGTCCCCAATCCATACTTCCTCCTTGAGATCTCGGTCGCCTCGGGGGAAGCTCTCTGAGCGTACCCGCCGGGCGGGGCCGCGATCGCTCAGCCGTCCGCGGTGACCACGTCGATCCGGCCCACCGGCATGGTTGCGTCCAGAGTGCCGTCGGGTCCGACGGCGGCGCAGATGAAGCGGGTCAGCGGGGCGAACTCGCCGATTTCGGGGAACGTGACGATCATGATCCGTACCCCGTTCTCAGCCACGATCATCCGGTAGCGGTAGTCCACATTGGCGTTGGGGCCCGCCTCGTCCTCGTGGCCTTCATGGGCGAGCAGGCCGGCGACGCGTAGGCGCGGCTGCGACGCTGCGGGACCAGCGCCCGATTCCGAGCCCTCCCACGCCGGCCGACTGTCGGGGTCGTAGCCGGGCGCGGTGCGCAGTGCCACGCCTGCCTCGTCGGTGACGATCACCTCGAAGTCGCTGTCGGTCACATTCGTCACGCGGAAGATCACACTCTCACCGGGTTCCACGCTGAACCCCAGCGGCCCGCAGCCGGACGCGCGGGCGGTCACCTCCTCCGGCCGCGGTGGTGGCAACTCCTCGCCGTCCCCGAGAAACAAGACCATCGCAACCGCAACCCACGCCAGAGCGACGGCCACGCCGCCCCACAGCACGGTGCGCCACCGGCGGGATCGGTCCGGCTTGCGGCGCCCGCGCCGCCGCTGCGCCCCGGCCGAAGGCTCGGAGGGACCCTGGCCGCCCGGGGGTCCTGAACCGGTGGCCGGCCCGCTGCGGGATCGGCCGCCCGAGCGGCGTTTCGGAGCTCCGGCGCTCATCCCTGTTGGGGGACCGCCTCGGGATGCTCGGGAGGCACACCGACCGCACCGGAACAGGCCGCGCCGGGCTCGGGCACCGTCGGACCATCGAAGAGGTACACCTCCAGGAAGCGCTCGAAGCGAGGATCCCCGAGTGAGTCCAGGTGGAGTTGGCGCGCCCAGGCGCTGAGCACCAGCGGCGAGCCCTGGGACTCATACGGCGAGACCAGCAGGTGCGACGACTGCGCCGCCAGCAGTTGCAGTTCGGAGAGCGCCTCGGTGGACACGTCGGAGCGATAGGTCACCCACACCGCGCCGTGCTCCAGGGAGTGGACGGCCAACTCGTCCAGCACCGGCACGGTGTAGAAGCCGCAGTTGAGCCAGATGCCCAGGTGCGGGCCGCCGGCAGGCGGCGCCGTCGGGTACTCCACGTCATAGCGGACGTGCTCGGCGCTGGTCACCGGCACGACCACGACCCCTTCGATGCCCTCGGGGGAAGTGCCCCCATCGGCGGTCTCCGGCGGTGGCAGCGGCGCCGATGATTGGGCCATTGTCGACACCGTCGGCAAGGTGTCGGCCAGGTCGGCACCGACGCGACCGCCTGCCGCCGCCGGCGGCTCGGGGTCTGAAGGAGGTGGCGGGGCCGTCTCGGCTGGGGACGCGCCGGCTGCGGGCCGGGACTGCTGCAACGCCTCGGAGGCCGAGTCCGCCCCGCCCGACGGCGGCTGAGAGCCGTCGCCGTTGGTCTCGGGAGTGCTCGCCGGAGGCGGCGGGGCCACCGCGGTCGCGCCGTTCCCCCCGCAGGCGGCGATCAACAGCAGGGCCGCCACAAGAAGCAGCGCTCCCCTGACCCGAGATCCCCGTTCGAACATCCTCATCGGCGTGCCGACACTCTCCTTCACTTGGCTCGAACCTGGCTCACCGACCTCGGACACGGTGCGGGTCGCTGCGGAACGAGCGGTACGGTCGAGACTCCCCCCGGACACTACGGGGACTCGCTGTCGGAATCGCGTTCGGGTGGCAAACATCCCCCCCTGCGGGCCGCAGCCCGCCCTGGCGAGACCGGTCGCGTCGCCGGGCGTCACACCGGATCTAACCTCGGGATCGTGCCTCGAATCCCGGGTGACGTCCCGGAACGATCTCCCCAGGCCGGACCTGACGCTGCGAGGGCCGCCGGCCGTTACCCGCCGCCCCCGGGAGCTGTGGCGGTGGTGACAGGCGGGGCCAGCGGCATCGGGGCGGCTCTGGCGCGCCGCCTCGCCGCCGACGGTGCCAGGGTGGTTGTCGCCGACATCGATGTCGCGGGCGCCGAAGCCGTCGCAAGCGACATCAGCGGGCACGCCCACCTCCTGGACGTGGCCGACGCGGCCGCCACCCGCACTCTGATCGACGAGGTGGAGCGCTCGCTCGGACCCGTCGAGATCTACTGCTCGAATGCCGGACTGCTGGTACCCGGTGGCATCGACACCGCAGCAGCCGGATGGCAGCGCAGTTGGGACGTCCACGTGATGGCACACTTCCACGCGGCGCGCGTGCTGCTGCCTCGCTGGGTCGAGCGTGGCGGCGGCATCTTCGTGGTGACCGCCTCGGCGGCAGGCCTGCTGACACAACTCGACTCGGTCTCCTACGCCGTCACCAAGCACGCCGCAGTCGCTGCCGCCGAGTGGCTGGCAATCGGCTACGGCGACCACAGCATCCAGGTGGCGGCGCTGTGCCCGCAGGCGGTGCGCACGCCGCTGCTGGAGGGTTCTGCCGGCGGCGCCGCAGAGACGGAACCGGCAGACGACGTAGGTGTGCACCGGTCAGCTGCCGCCACCGACGGCGTTCTCGAACCCGATGCGGTTGCCGACGCCACCGCCGAGGCGTTGCGGGAGGGCAGATTCCTCGTCCTGCCGCACCCCGGGGTGGCGACCTACGCCAAGCGCCGAGCGGACGACCCTGATCGCTGGCTGGCCGGCATGCGGCGCCTCGCCCGCCGGATGTCCGGCTAGCGCGGGGGCTGCTCAGTCCGGGGTCTCCGGGCCTTCGGACGCGCTCACACGTTCCGCCAACGCCACCATCACAGCCGTCGCCACGCAGTCGCGGTCGCGGCGGTCGCGTGCCTCGAGAGGCTCCAGCGCTTCCACCAGCACGCGCACCGTGGGGCGGGTGCGGCCCAGGCGCAGGTACGGAAAGCGGCGGCCGAGGGGCCACACCTCGTCAGTGCCGGTGATGGCACAAATCCCCAGCGGGGCGTCACTGCGAGCAGCCAGAATCCCGATGCCTGCGCTCGGAGGACCCACACCTTCGGGGCGTTCCTCGGGCGGTATCACACGGCCCTCGGGCATCAGCACCACGGTCTCGCCGCGGTCAAGCGCCGCCAGAGAGGCCTTGACGCCACCGAGGGCGGCCCGTCCGGGCTCCATCGGGATGAACCCCGCCGTCCGCAGCAGCGGGCCCATCAACCAGTGGTCGAAATAGCGCTTGGCGACCACAATGCGGACCGACGCCCGGTAGTTCCAGAACAGGTGGAAGCCCACCACGATGTCGAACAGGCTGCGGTGGTTACCGGCGAAGATCGCAGGCGCCGGCAACGGCAGCACCTCGGGGATGTCCCAGTGCGCCAGGCGCGCCGCGGAATACCGCACAACGGTTGCCAGCAGTGCGAATCTGCGATGGTTGCCGGTCCGATGACCGGTGGCGGGCCGCATCGGCGGCATCGTAGAGGCCCCCTCGGCAGGTCCCGAACCCAATACGCTGGGGATCGAGCGGGAGGTGAACCACTGGCACCGACAGCACTCCCGGACGAGAAGGAATTCCCCGGATCTCCCCGGAAGCAGACCCGGCTCGACGCGACGGTCCAGGGCATGACCTGCGGTGCCTGCGCGACCCGCATCGAGAGCGAACTGCACGCGATCAGAGGCGTGTCGGCGGCCCACGTCAACTTTGCCGCCAACCGGGCCAGCGTGACCTATGACCCGGAACTGCTGAACGAACGCGACCTGCTGGATCGCATTTCCAACCTCGGGTATCGGGCGACGCCCGGGGAGCTCCACCTCGAAGGCGAGGAACCTTCTTGGACATCCGGCAAGGCGCTCGCAATCAGCCTGCTTCTGGCTGCGGCATCGATGGTGATCTCCTCGATCTCGGAGCTGCGGTTCGGCGGCTGGGAGTGGCTCGTGCTGGGGATCACGATGCCGGTGGTGCTGATCAGCGGGATGGTGTTCCACCGACCTGGCTGGCGGGCGGTCCGCCGGGGACACGCCACCATGGACACGCTCGTGTCGCTCGGCTCGCTGGTGGCCTGGGGATGGTCGGCGGTGGTGACTATCGGCGACCTCGACGGCCACGTCTACTTCGACACCGCTGCGGTGATCGTTGCGGTCGTATTGCTGGGTCGTCGCCTCGAGTCCCGCGCCCGGCGGAGAGCCGGCGACGCCATCGGCGCCCTCGTGGGGCTCAGCGTGGGGTCCGTGCGATTGCACGACGGCCGCGATGTCCCACCGTCGCAACTGGCCGTCGGCATGCGGTTCCTTGTCAGGCCTGGTGAGCGGATCGCCGCCGACGGTGTCGTGACCGAAGGGCACTCTGCCGTGGACACCTCCATCGTCACCGGGGAACCCGTGCCACGGGAGGTCGATCCCGGCGACGAGGTGACCGGCGGGATGCTCAACACCCACGGCTCGCTGGTGGTGGAGGCCCGCCGCGTGGGAGCGGACGGAACGCTGGCGCAGGTGGTGCGACTCGTGAGCGAGGCGCTGTCACGCAAGGCGCCGATCCAGCGGCTGGCCGACCGGATCTCGGCGGTCTTCGTGCCGGCGGTGGTCGTCGTCGCCGTCGCGACTCTGGTGGCCTGGCTGTTTCTGGGACCGGTGGGCGCCGCCATCAGTCCTGCCGTCGCCGTGCTGATCGTTGCCTGCCCCTGCGCCCTGGGCCTCGCCACACCGGCGGCGTTCATGGCCGGGAGCGGCCGGGGTGCCCGCATGGGCGTCATCATCAGGGGTCCCGACGCCCTCGAAGCGGCGCGCCGGGTCGACGTCGTGGCGTTGGACAAGACCGGCACCATCACCGAGGGTCATCTCGAAGTCGTCGCTGTCGAAGTGGTCGAGGGATCCGATGCCGGCTCGTTGCTGGCTGCGGCGGCGGCGCTGGAGGCCCGCTCGGAACACCCGGTCGCGGCAGCGATCGTGCGCGCCGCCCGCGGCGGATCCGTCGAGGGTGTGGAGTGCGACGCCACGAAGCTCCCCGAACTTGAACCCGTCGTCGCGGACTTTCGCAACCTGCCCGGGTTCGGCGTCCAGGGGCGCCTGGCGAGCGCCGGTGCAACCGCCGGATCGGCTCCGGGCCAGCCCGGATCGGCCGCCGACGCTGACGCCAGAATCATCGTCGTGGGACGGGCCGAACTCTTCGAGCAGGTTCCGGATGAGCTGGAACGGGCCGCTGCCGACCATGCCGCTGCGGGGTGCACGCTCGTGTTCGTCGGCGACGACGAGTCGGCGCGGGGATTCCTGGCACTGGCGGACCGCGTGAAGCCCTCGAGTCCCGCCGCCGTGGCCGGCTGGAAGCGCGCCGGCATCGAGGTCGTGCTCCTGAGCGGTGACAACAGTGCGGCCGCAGAGCAGGTCGGGCGGCAGGTGGAGATCGACCGTGTCCTGGCCGAACTGACCCCCGCCGGCAAGGTGGCCGAGATCGAGCGCCTCCAGGCCGCCGGGCGGAGCGTGGCGATGGTGGGCGACGGCGTGAACGACGCCCCCGCCCTGGCCGCCGCCGACGTGGGGGTGGCCATCGGCACCGGCGCCGACGTGGCCGCAGAGGCCTCCGATCTGACCCTCGTGGGAAACGACCTGCGGCTGGCGGCGGACGCCCTGAACCTCGCCCGGCGCACGCTCGGAACCATCCGGGGCAACCTGTTCTGGGCCTTCGTCTACAACACCGCCGCCATCCCGCTGGCAGCGGTCGGGCTCCTGCGCCCTGAGATCGCCGCCGCGGCCATGGGGCTATCCTCGCTCTTCGTGCTCGGGAACTCGCTCCGTCTCAACCGCTTCGCCGGCCTGCGCGCGTGACTCCGGACGAACTGTCACCCACCGGAGGGCAGATTCCCCTCGACGGTCCGTACTACGACCTGCTGCGCCCTGGAGTCGAACTCCCCCGCCAGCCCGGCGTCACCCTCGACAGCGGCGTCTGCGCCATCTACCAGGCACTCGTCGGCGAGAGGCTGCCGCTGGTTCAGAACCGCCGGCTCTGCGCCGAGGTGACCGGCTCCGATCAGCCTCTGGTCAGCCCCGGACTGGTCATGGCGCTGTCGGTCGGCCACACCACCACTGTCAGCCGGCGTGTCATCGCCAACCTCTTCTACCGCGACGTGCGCCTGATGCGGCCCGTGTATCAGCAGCAGACGCTGGACACGAGCGTGCGGGTGATCGCCATGCGCGACGGGCGTTCCCGCCCGGACCGCGCGCCCCGCGGCGTGGTCCTGGTGGCCTGCGAGAGCACGGCCGACGGGGTTCCGGTGCTCACGTACCAGCGGTGCCCCATGCTGCCCACCAAGGGGCGCGACCTGCCGGGATTCTCCGACGAGATCGGCGGCGGCGCAGCGACCGACGACCCGACCGGCGGGATCGATCTCGGGGCGTGCGCCGAGTTGGTGCCGCGTGACTGGCGGCTCTATCTGCTGGGACAACCGGATACCTGGGAGGTCGGCACAACCGTCACCGATCCGCTGCGTGACTACATCGACAACACGCCGGCGCTGCTGCACCTGACCCACAACCTGGCATTCGTCCACCGGGATGCCGAGGTGTCCCCGTACGGGCGCCGCCTGGTGAACGGCCTCCAAGTGGTGGGAATGGCACAGGCCTCGCTCAGCCGGGTCGTTCAGGGCATGGCGACGGTGGTGGCCTGGGGCTACTGCAACCACACCGGTCCGGCGTTTGAGGACGATCTGCTCTCGTTCACCCACACGCTGCTCGGCGAGACCCGCGCCGGCCAGGGGCGGTTGCGCGCCGTGCGGGTCCGGGCGACCGCCCACCGCGCAGACGGCCCCGCCGACATTCTGGATTGGACCCTCGCCGCCGTCACCCCCTGAGAGAGCCTCGCCGCGGCGCTTGGTTCCATCCGGCCGGCAGCGATCACGTCCTCAGCAGCGAGCGGACCAACTCCGGCGTGGCCGGCAGTGAGGTGACCGCCCCCGGACGGCTGATGGCGTCGTCGATCGCCGCGGCGATGGCAGCGCCGCAGGCGGTCGTGCCGCCCTCACCGGCGCCCTTGAGCCCGAGGGGGTTGAGGGGGCTGGGGGCGTCCTCGCTCAGCAGCACCTCCACGGGCGGCTGCTCGGCAACCGTGGGCATGAGGTAGTCCATGAACGACGTGGCGAGGGGTTGGCCGTCGGCGTCGTAGGCGAACAACTCCAGCAGCGCCCCGCCGACTCCCTGGGCGACCCCGCCGATGATCTGACCCTCGACGAGCATCGGGTTCACCGCCCGACCCACGTCATAGGCCACGATGTAGCGCTCCACGGCCACCCCGCCGGTACCGGCGTCGACACGCACCACTGCGGCGTGCGCGCCGTAGGGGTAGGTCATGTGGTCGGTGTTGAACGTCACCTCTGCGGGTTCCCCCGTTGCCGCCAGTTCGGTGGCGGCCAGGTAGACGGCCACGCCCGTCATGACCGTCACCCGGCTGGCGAAGGCGCCCATGCCGCGGCCGATCAGGTCGGTCTGTCCGTGGCGCACCGAGACATCGGTGTAGTCGACACCCAGGACGTCGCCGCAGATCTGGGCCATGGCGGTCTCCATGCCCTGGCCGACCGAGGCCGCGCCGGTCACCACCTCCACGCCGCCGTCGTCGAGTCGCCGAACCCTCACGTCGTCGAACGGGCCCAGCCCGGACTTCTCCACGAACATCCCGATTCCGAGCCCGATCATCTCGCCCTCTTCGCGCCGCTGCGCCAAGGACTCCCGCAGCGACTCATACCCGATGTGGGTCAGTAGCCGCTCCAGCAACCGCTGGTAGTCGCCGGAGTCGTAGACCAGGGAAGTGCCGAGCGTGCTCACACCGCGGTCGAACGGCATCGCCTCGGCGGGAATCAGGTTGCGCCGTCGCACCTCGACCGGATCCAAGTCGTACTCGTTCGCCACACGGTCCATGAGGCGCTCCCGCACGAACGTGCTCTCGAAGCGCCCGGGCGCCCGGTAGGTGCCGGCGGGCGTCTTGTTCGTGAGCCGGATCCGGCCCCGCGCCCGGTAGGAGGGAACGAGGTATGGGCCCGGCAGGAGCGCCACCGACAAGTTCGGGACGGTGGCCCCGTGCGTGCGCACGTAGCCCCCCTGGTCGTGGAAGAACTCGCCGTCGATGGCCTGCACCACACCGTCTTCGTCCACGGCTGCGCGCACGTGATAGGCCTGCTCGCGCGAGTGGTTGGCCGCCACCATGTGCTCCCGGCGGTCCTCCACCCACTTCACGGGACGGCCCAGCTTCAACGCCGCGTAGGTCACGAGCAGATCCTCGGGATACAGCTCGCCGCGGACCCCGAACCCGCCTCCGACGTGTCCCTCCCGACCGATCACCTGTCCCGGTTCCAGGTCCAGCATGTTGGCGATGGTGGCGCAGTTGTAGTGCGGCACCTTGGCGATGCCGTACAGCTCCACACGATTCCCCTCCGGACCATCCCCATCCACCGGGCGCGCCAGCAGCCCCCGGGTCTCCAACGGGATGCCGCTGTGGCGGCCGACCGTCGCCCGGAGTTCCACGATCCGGTGTGCTCCGGCGAAGGCGGCATCCACATCACCCTGCTCGTGCTCCAGCGCCAGGGGAGCGGGCGCCCCCGGTGAGGTGGCTTCCATAACCGGCTCGAGCGGTTCGATGTCCACGAAGGCCAACTCGGCGGCATCCTCGGCCAGGTACGGGTCCTCGGCGATCACCACGGCGACCGGGTCACCCACATAGCGCACATACTCGCCCGCCAGGATCCGCTGGCAGTACGGGCGCAGCTCGTCGAAGCCGGTCATGCGGAACTCGATGGCCGGTACATGCGCCACCTCATCGGCACTCCAGGCCGCCACCACACCCTCGGCCGCCAGGACGTCGTCGAGATACACACCGCGCAGCACGCCGTGGGCGACGTCCGAGCGCACCACGCGGAGATGTAGTTCGCCCTCGAAGCTGACGTCGGCGAGGAAACGACCCTCGCCGACCAGCAGCGGACGATCCTCGAGGCGCAGGACCGACTCGCCGATCAGCGGCCCGCCCCGCGGGCGGTCAGATTCGCCCAATGCTCACGCCTCGCCGGCGTCGAGCACAGATCGCACCGAATCCACGATGGTCTGGTAGCCGGTACAGCGGCAGAGGTTCGACGAGAGCGCCTCGCGCAGCTCTTCGTCGCCGATGTCGGGGCTGGTCTCGAGAATCCCAGCGCTGAGCATCAGGAACCCGGGTGTGCAGAAGCCGCACTGCAGCCCGTGGTGGCGCCAAAACGCCTCCTGCAGGGGATGCAGGGTGCCGTCGGCCGCGGCGAGGCCCTCGACGGTGCGGATCTCGACGTCCTGGGACTGCACGGCGAACATCAGGCACGACCGCACCGGTTCGCCGTCCACCAGCACGGTGCAGGCCCCGCAGACTCCGTGCTCGCACCCCAGATGGGTGCCGGTCAGCCCGCAGTCTTCGCGCAGCGCGTCGGCCAGGGTCCGGCGCGGTTCGGCGGCGATGCGGTACTCGTCGCCGTTCACCCGCAGCACCACGGGGACGGCCGCATCAGCGGCTGAGATCTCGGTCATCGGACTGCGGCCTCCTGAGTCGATCGATCCGTGTCGCCCGGGGAGTCCCCGCAGGCTGCGGCGCGCACCGCGGCCCGGACACGTTCGGGCGTGGCAGGCATCTCGTTCAGCTCCACCCCCAGATGGGCGAGGGCGTCGTTCACGGCGTTCAACACGGCGGCGGGAGCCCCGATGGTGCCGCCCTCACCGAGCCCTTTCGCGCCGGTAATGGTGGCATCGCTGGCGGTCTCGAGGTGGAGGATCTCGATGTTGGGGATCTCGGCGATGGTGGGAGGCAGGTAATCCATGAGAGAAGTTGTGAGGATGTTGCCGTCCTCGTCGTAGACGACCTCCTCCAACAGGGCGTTGGCGATCCCCTGCGCCACGCCGCCGCGAATCTGCCCGTCCGCAATCATCGGGTTGATGAGCCGTCCGGCGTCCTCAACCACGACGAAGCGCCGCATCGAGACGCCACCGGTGTCGGGATCCACGTCCACCTCGGCCACGTGGCAGGCATTGGAGAACGTGCCCGCCGGGTCATATCCCGCCTGTTCGGAGAGGCCGGGCATCGTGCCTGTTGGCAGACGCTGCGTGTGGTGGTGGGCGATCCTCGCCAACTCGGCGATGTCCACACCCACCGACGTGCCCGCGACCGTGGCGCGCCCGTCGGCCAGGACGATGTCGTCGGCCGCCGCTTCGAGCACCTCCGCTGCCAGGGAACCGAGCTGGGTCGCCAACTTCTGTGCCGCCAGGTACGTCGCCCCGCCCGCCAGAACCATGGCGCGGCTGGCGAACGACCCCCAGCCGTAGGGTGTCCGATCGGTGTCGCTGGCCACGACCCGCACGCGACCCGGATCGGTGCCCACTTCGTCGGCCACGATCTGCGACAGTGCGGTTTCGAGGCCCTGCCCGTGCGGCGAGGCGCCGATGCGCAGCGTCACGTAGCCCGACGGATCCATGGACAGTTCCACGTTCTCGAAGCCCGGTGTCACCCCCATCGCCCGCGCCGCGAACGCCGGCGTGCCGTAGCCGGTGCGCTCGCTGAAGGTGCAGATGCCGATCCCCGGCTGAGGCCCGCCGGCGGCACGGGCGGCATCCTGGCGCGCGCGGAAGGCCCCCATGTCGACGTGACTGACCGCCAGTTCCATGGCCTCGCGATAGGTACCCTCATCGTGGCGCAGGCCGGTCGGCGAGATGTGCGGGAAGTCGCTCTGCAGGTTGCGCCGGCGGATCTCCACCGGGTCGACGCCAAGGCGCGCCGCGGCAATGTCCATGAGCCGCTCCAGCGCCAGGGTGATCACCGGTCGCGACACACCCCGGTAGGGCGACATGGGGCAGGTGTGCGAGGCGACGCCGCGTGAGCGCACGCCGTA
This sequence comes from bacterium, assembly GCA_028824415.1. Classification (GTDB taxonomy): domain Bacteria; phylum Actinomycetota; class Acidimicrobiia; order Acidimicrobiales; family CATQHL01; genus VXNF01. Next base: position 29,950 of record JAPPDX010000008.1, read on the forward strand.
GTGCTCCAGCGTGTAGGGGCCCGGCAACTCCGCCAGCGCCATGAGCGGCTCCACACCCCAGGTGATCGGATAGCACGGCCACGCGCCGACATTGGCCACCACGTCGGCCTCCAGCGCCTCCAGGTGGGCCGCGGCGTTGAATCCGGCCCGCAGCCGGTAGCGCTGCTCGCGGCTGTGCCACGAGGCCATGAGGTTCTCGCTGCGGTCCTCGATCCAGGCCACGGGACGCCCCAGACGTCGCGACAGCCAGACCACGACGGCGTCCTCCCGGGCAAGCGGCAGCTTCTGGCCGAAGGCGCCTCCCACGTCCGGCGCCACAACTCGAAGGTCGGCCTCCGGCATGCCCAGGAGGTCGCAGATGACGGTTCGAATCATGTGCGGCGCCTGGATCGAGGCGTGCAGTGTCGTGCGGCCGCCGAACCTCTCGGTGACGGCGTGCGAGCCACGCGCCTCCAGGGGCAGCGCCGCCTGGCGCCCGGAGAGGATCTCCAGCTCGACGATGACGTGGGCGCGCTCGAGGGCCCCGGCCAACTCGGGCGTGGCCATCTCGCCGGCCACCATCACGTTGGACTCCGCCTCGTCGGGATGCACCAGCGGGGCGTCAGGATCCAGGGCGGCCTCAAGTCCCACCGCTGCCGGCAGCGACTCGATGTCCAGTTCCACCTGCTCAGCCAGGTCCTCGGCCTCGGCAGCGGTGGCGCCGACGACCACCGCCACCGGTTCGCCCACGTACCGCACCCGCTCCCGGGCCAGCAGCGGCTGGGCGAGCCGCACGTAGTCGGGACGGTGCAGCACGGCCTCGATGTTCCCAACCCCGTCGGCATCGAGGTCTGCGATCGTATATGCCGGGCCGCGGACCGCCCGAATGCGACCGCTCGCCACCGGGCTACGCACGAACCGCACCGCGGCGGCTCCGCCGATGTCGCCGACGAACATCCCCGCGCCACACAGCAGGGTGGGATCCTCGACCCGGCGGATGGAGCGGCCGACCCAGCCCATCCCGAGGCCTCTCCGCCTACCCCGACGCGCCGGCGCCCTGCGCCAGCGATCGCGCCACCATGGCACGCACCAGGTCCCGCCGGTAGGCAGCGGAACCGTGCAGATCTCCCACCGGGTCCACCTCGCCGGCGGCCGCCTCGGCCGCGGCGGCGTGCAGTCCGGCGCCCGGCGTCTCACCCACCAGCATCGCCTCGGCGGCGGGAAGGCGCACTGGCACACCGGCCACCCCGCCGACCCCGATGCGAGCCTCGGCGATGGCACCGGTCGCCGGCTCCAGGCGCACCGCGGTCATCGCCGCCACGACGGCGAAGTCTCCCGCCCGCCGGCTGAACTCGCAGAATCCGGCCCGCCAATCCTCGCCGAGGATCGGCAGCCGGACCGCCACGAGCAACTCCTCGGCGGCCAGTGCCGTGGTGAACACGGTCTCGAAGAAGTCGGCGGCCGGGATGGTCCGCTCACCACCCTGCCGCAGCGCCACCATCTCAGCGTCGAGGGTGCGGGCCAGGATGCACCATTCGGCGGCGGGATCGGCGTGCGCGATCGAGCCGCCGAACGTTCCCCGCACCCTGATCGGCAGATGGCCGACGAAGCGGGCCACCACCGGCAACAGCGAGCCGAGAACTCCGCCGAGAGACTCGCTTCGGCCGTCCGGCGTGGACACCGTCGGCGCCTCCAGCCGGGAATGGACAACCCGCGCCCCCACCGTGAGCGTTCCGTTCGACACCGACATCCCGTCGAGTCCACTCACCCGGCCGATGTCGACTATCACCTCCGGGCGGGCCAGACGGAAGTTCATCATCGGCACCAGGCTCTGGCCGCCCGACAGCACCTTGGCCTCGTCGCCGAAGCGATCCAGCGCATCCAGAGTGCCCTCGACGGTGTCGGGAGCGGTATAGGCGAACCGTGCCGGCTTCATCGGGAATACCGCGGGGCATCGATCCCGGCCCGCCCCGGCGTCAAGCACATCGTCATCGGCACATCTCCCCGGTCCCCTATAGGTGCTGCGAGCCGAGAGTCACACCGTAGACGTCGGTCCGCCGGTCGTCGCGCGGCTGGATCAACTCGCTGCGAACCTGCGCCCGGGCCGCATCGCCCAGGTCCACGCTCGCCACTTGCAACTCGTCACCGTCTCGGGCGAGCGGCCCGGCCTCCACCTGCCCGTACGGCCCCGCAAGAATCGACGACCCGAGGAAGTGCAGACCGTCGAAGTCACCGGCCTGCGAGACACAGGCGATGAAGACCTGCGAGAGGTTCGCCTGCAACAGGGCGCCCTGGGCGTGCGGGATCAGCCCGCCATCGTCGACGCCGCGGCGGTCGAATCCCCGGATCCAGGCCGTCGGCACGCAGATCAGATCGGCGCCCGACAGCGCCAGGACCCGAACCACCTCAACGAACCGTAGGTCGTAGCAGACACACATTCCCAGGCGACCGAAGGGGGTCTCGAATGTCGGGAGGCCCAAGTCCCCCGGCGCGAAGCAGAGCTTCTCGCTATCGAACAGGTGCAGCTTGCGGTAGTGACCGAGCACACCATCGCCGCTCACCGCCACCGCGCTGTTGTACAGGTCGCCGTCACCGGCGTCGCCGGCCCGCTCGCAGAAGCCGCCGACGATCACACCGTCATGTGCCTCGGCGGCGGCGCACCACGCCTCCACGGTGGGCCCGTCGAGCGGTTCCGCCTCACCCTCCAGCAAGGCCCGGTCGGCGGTGTACCACGGCACGCACAACTCCGGCAGCACCACGATCCGCGCGCCCCGTCCGAAGAGGGCCGTCGCCGCCTCGACGCTGCGCCGGCGGTTGGCTTGAGGGTCTCCCGGCGGCGCTCCGATCTGCGCCAGACCCACCCCGACGGTGTTCACCGTGCCGGGCTGTGACGGTGCCGGCTCACTCCACGCCGAGCAGTCGCAGCAGGTGACGATCGGGGGGGCACGGGCCGCCGACGCTGACGATGCGGCTGTCGCGATCGGCGCAGACCGCGTGTTCCACGCCGGCGGGAACGTGTACCGCGTCGCCTGCCTCGAACTCGAGGCGCACACCGTTGGTGAGGTCCTGCACCGACCCCTTGCCCTCGATGATGAAGATCGTGTCCTCGGACTCCGAGTGGATGTGCGGGACGTTCTGCTCGCCCGGCTCGAGCACCACGTAGTTCATGTTCGCCACCTCGGCACCCACGCCGGGCCACACGATCAGCCGGGCATCTGAGGAGATGATCGGCATCATCAGATCGGGCTCGTCGCGGTGGAAGACGCGTACTGCCATGTCAGACCTCCCGTTACTCGTAGATGGAGGGGTCCGGAGGGCACGGGCCACCCACGATCTCCGCGCCATCCTCCCCTGCCTGGAAACGGTGCGACGTGGACGGGTCGACGTGCACCATCGAACCCTCCACGAGAGCGTGCTGGTCGCCGCCGTCACCGTCGGTGACCGTGGCGCTTCCGGCGCGCACGTAGTACACGGACTCCGCCGGATGGCGCAGGTCGATCGTCAGCCCGCCGGGCTCCAGCAGGAGCCGATGCAGCGAACGGTGCTGTGACCCAACCCCCGGCCAGACCACGGCCAGAGCCTCGCCGCCGGACTCGATCAGCGGCAACGGAACGGGCTCCGCGCTGCCCCGCACGACCTGAACCCGGTCCTCGCTCATCCAGAACCTCTCTCGTTCCCGACGACTTCAAGCGCCGTGTAACCAGTTGAACCGTACTGTAATCACGGCGTCGCCGCAGGATCGGACCGTCGGCGGTAGGCGCGCCGGCGAGGGAGCGCCGGGAGTGCCGGTGCCCTCGCAGGTCAGGGCTTGATCACACCACCGTCGACGCTGATGACGGCGCCGGTCATGAAGTCCGACCCCGGTCCGGCGAGCATCACCGCCAGAGGCCCGAGTTCGGGCGGGTCGCCGACTCGACCCAGCGGGGTGTTCCCCTCGATGGCGGCCATGATCTCCGGAATATCGAGCAGGTGACTGTTCATGTCGGTGTAGAAGGCGCCCGGCGAAATCACGTTGACCGTCACCGACGGCGCCCACTCCCAGGCGAGGCTCTTGGAGAGCCCGATGACACCGGCCTTGCTGGCCGAATAGGCCGACCAGCTGGCGCCGCCGTGCAGGCCGAAGTTGGAGGCGATGTTGATGATCTTGCCGCCGTCATGGGCCAGCATCCGTTCACCGAAGGCCCGGCAGCAATAGAACAAGCCGGTCAGATTGGCGTCCATCACCGCCGCCCAATCCGCGTCGGTGGTCTCCGTCGCCGGCTGGAGCAGCAGCACGCCCGCGGACGTGAACGCCGCGTCCACTCCCCCCGCCTGCTGCCAGGCCTCGTCGGCGGCGGCGTTCACCTGCGCCGAGTCGGTCACATCGACGACCTGGGCGAGGCAGTCGCGGCCGGTGGCACGCACCTCGGCGGCCGTGCTTTCGAGGGCGCCGGTGTCCCGGCCCCAGATGACGATGTCGGCACCGGCATCCGCCATGGCGACGGCCATGGCCCGTCCGAGGCCTCGGTTGCCTCCCGTCACCAACGCTGTCCTGCCCGCAAGTGTCCCGCTCATGGTGCCCTCCCGATTCGCTGGGTTGTTCTCGGTGCGTTCTCCGCCGCGGTGCGGTCCGAGAGCCGGTCGAGAGCCGCCCCCCGTCTACGAGTCGCTCCGGTTGCCATCCCCCGCAGCGTCGACCTGCAGGGGTCGCGGCGACAGGTTGACCCAGACCGCGCGTGCACGGCGACGACCTCCGTTCACGATCCGGTGCGGCCGGGTGGACTCGAAGGCGATGGAATCTCCCGGCTCCAGATGGTGCGCCGTGTGTTGCAACTCGACGGTCAGGGTGCCCTCCAGCACGTAGCCGTACTCATAGCCGCCGTGATGGGTGACCTGCACAGAACTGGCGGTGCCGGGCTCGTACTCGTTGACGACCAATTCCAGGCCGCGCCGGGGATCCACCTGCACGAGCCTCCGCAGTACCCCGCTGGCCGTCTCGACGATCTGATGATCGGCCGCGCGCTGGACCGCGTCGCGTGATCCGTCCACATCCAGCTCGAACAGATCGGCCATGTGGACGCCGAGCGCCGAGGAGATCGCTATCAGCGTGCCGATCGACGGCGACGTCCGGCCCCGCTCCACCATCGACACCATCGAGGAGCTGAGACCGGTGCGCTCGGCGATCATCTGCAGGGTCAAACCCTGCTCTACCCGCAACGCGCGGATCCGACCCCCCAACTCGGTGAGGTGCTCTTCGGTGGTGACGACGGTCCGGCGGCGGGACGCGGCCGACTCCGACCCCGCCGCCACCTCGGAAATCGACCCCTCAACCGGTTGCTCGCTCACCGTCGCGATGGTACATCGCCACAGCAGGGGCGCCCGTTGGAGCCCCACCGCTGCAGACCGTCCAGCCGACGTGGTGCGCCTCGCCGCGGTTTCGATATTGCTGAAACGCGGGCGCACGCGATTGAAAAACGGCCTCCCGAAAAAGAGGTATCGTCACGTCGCTGGTACCGGCTCGACGAGGAGCGGCGCCGGCGTCAGCACCGAGGCCGAGGAGACTGGGTGAGCGAGGGGAACGGCGGCAGGAGTGCCGCCGGCACAAGGCTGAACGACCAAGACGCTGGGACGCGAGGATCCAAGGACGGTCTGGCGCGCCTGAACGTGCTGGCGGCCATCCGCCACGGCGACATCCTCGGCTCGATCCTGCTCACCATGGCCGTCATGGCGATCATCGTCGTCGCCTTCGGCGGCAACCCCTGGACGGTCGCCAAGACCATCATCAACAACTCGCTGGCCGAGGAGATCTTCCTGGGTCAGACGATCATGACCGCCGCCATCCTGACGCTGACCGGCCTGGCCGCCGCCATCCCCTTCACGGCCCGGCTATGGAACATCGGTGGCGAGGGCCAGATGTTCGCCGGTGCTGTGGTGGCGGTGACGCTTGGAATCATGCTTCCGGCGGGCACCGCGCACGGACTGTTCGTGCTCATCCTGATCGCCGGCGCGGCCGCCGGTGGTGCGGTCTGGGGGTCCGTCCCGGGCGTGCTGAAGGCCTACTTCGGGATCAACGAGATCGTCACGTCACTGATGTTGAACTTCCTGGCGTTCTTCGCGGCCAACTACGTCGTCACTGTGGCGTGGCCGGAGATCTACGCGCAGCTCCAGAGCCAGGAGATCCACGACAACGCCCACTTCCCTGACTTCTGGGCTTCGGCGAAGGTCGACGTCAGCGTCTTCATCGCCCTCGCCGCGGCGCTCGCCGCATGGCTCCTGATCACCCGCACCTCTCTCGGCTTCTCCATCCGATCCATCGGCGCCAACCCGCGAGCCGCCCGCTTGGCGGGGGTGCGCACCCGCCTGGTCACGGTGTCCTCGTTCGTGGCCGCCGGCGCCGCAGGTGGTCTGGCGGGCGCCGTCACGGTGGGAGGCATCCACCACGATCTGGCCCTGGATCTGTGGATCTCCAACTACGGCTACGTCGGCATCGCCGTCGCGCTGCTCGCCCGGCTTAACCCGATGGCCGTGCTGCCGGCGGCCTTCATCTTCTCGACACTGCGCGTGGGGAGCAACAGCCTCCAAGCGGCAGCGGGCATCTCCTCCTCCTTCGGCGAGGTGCTCATCGCCACGTTCGTGATCATGCTCATGGTCACCGGGGCCATCAGGTTCCGCTACGCGCAGCACTAGGAGCGCCGTGACAGAAGTCGTCCTCATCACGCTGTTCGGCTCGGGTCTGGCGCTCATGGTGCCCGTCCTCCTGGCGGCGCTCGGCGAGGCCATCAGCGAGCAGGCCGGCGTTCTCAACGTGGGCATCGAGGGCACCATGCTGTTCGGCGCGGCGATTTGCGCGCTCGTCGGGGTCAACACCGGCAGCGTCCCGCTAGCTCTACTCGCCGGCACGGTGACGGGCATGGCGTCAGGAGTCGTTCTCTCGGCTCTCTATGTGCGGCGTGGCACCGACCAGATCGTGACCGGGTTGCTGTTCAACATCTTCGCCCTGGGCGTCACGGGGATCCTCACCGCGCAGGTCATCATCGGGAACACCTCGCCCACCCTGTCCCCCTGGACTGTCCCACTGCTCGGTCGCATCCCGAAGCTGCGCGATGTCCTCAACGAGCAGAACTTCCTCTTCTGGATCTCGATCATCCTGGCCGTGGCGATCTTCTACCTGCTTCGGCGCACCTGGTGGGGGCTCTACGTGCGCGCCGCGGGTGAGCGTCCCCACGCATCCTCGTCCGCCGGCCTGGATGTGTGGCGGCTGCGGTACACGGCAGTCATCGCCGGCAACGCCCTGGCCGGTCTCGGCGGCGCGGCTCTGGTCATGTCCACCTCCGGCCGGTTCATTCCCGGATTCACGTCGGGACGGGGGTTCATTGCCCTCGGCGTCGTTGTCGTGGCGCGGTGGAACCCCCTGTGGGTGGTGGCCATCGCCGGGCTCTTCGGCCTCAGCCAGGCACTGCAGTTCGTCGCCGGACTCGTCAGCTTCTTCGATCCCGTGCCCGATCAGTTCTGGCTCGCCCTCCCCTACCTCGTCACCGTGGCAGCCGTCGCGGTGTCCCGGGGCACGCGCTATCCGGCTGCGGTGGGTATTCCCTGGCGAGAGCCCGCCGCCGAGGCACGATCGTGACCCAGACAACTTGGAGCGACACCATGGCGTCGAATTACGATGCGCGGATCACCCCGTCGCACTGCACAAATCTGCTGACAATCCGGCCCCGGGCGCGCGGCCCGAGGTCCTGACCCAATCCAAACCAACCCAAGGAGAGAAAGATGAACCGTCGCACCGTGGCCAAGTTGTTCGGCCTGCTATTGAGTGTCGCGTTGATCGCCGCTGCCTGCGGCGGCGATGACGACGAGACCGCCGCGCCGCCACCGCCGCCGCCGGCGGCCGAGCCGGAGCCGCCCCCACCGCCGCCCGAACCTTCGCCCGCACCGGCGGACGAGCCCGCTCCGCCGCCGGCGGCCGAGCCGGAGCCGCCCCCACCGCCGCCCGAGCCCGCTCCCGCACCAGCGGAGGACGCCGAGCCGTACCGGGTCGTGATCCTCTTCCCCGGTTTCTCCAACGACGAGAGCTGGGCAAACGCCTGGTGGGACGGCGCTCTGGCAGCCCAAGCCGATCTGGGAAACGTGCACGTCGAGCCGACCGAGTACGCCTACGAGGTGGACGACTACCTGCAGCAGGGCCTTGCCTACGCCAGCGAGGGCTTCGATCTGGTCCTGATGGCCCACGGCGCCATGGCCGACCCGGCCGCACAGGTTGCCGAGGCCTACCCGGACGTGCAGGTGTGCGTGGCGCCAGTAGATCCCACGCCGGAGTTGCTGGACGGCAGCCCGGAGAACCTCTGCTTCATCGACATGGCCCAGCACCACGCCAACTTCTTCACCGGCGTGCTTGCGGCGCTCATCACCGAGACGGGCCACGTGGGCGCGCTGGGCGGCTTCCCGTTCCCGGCGCTGACCCGCCAGCCCGAGACGTTCCACCTGGGCGCCCGCTGCGTGAACCCGGACATCGAGTTCACCCAGGAGTACATCCAGACCTGGGACGACACCGGCCTCGCCAAGACGGCCGCGCAGGCGCTGATCGCCGGCGGTGTGGACGTGATCCAGTCCGCCACCGACCAGGCGGTGCTCGGCATCATCGACGCCGCAGAGGAGGCCGACAGTCAGGTCTGGGTCATCCCGGCCTACTACGACAGCCACCACATCTCGCCCGACGTGATCCTGACGTCCTCGGTCCACGGACTCGCCGACGTCGCCTACAACATGATCACCCGCGGGGTCAACGGCGAAGTGGAGAAGTTCAACGACTTCACCGCCTACAACACCGAGGGCATCAAGGCGGCTGAACTGCGGGATCCCGCGCTCTCCGCCCTCAGTGCCGACGATCTGGCCATCTACGAGGACTTCGAGGCACGGGTCCGCAGCGGCGAGATCCAGATCCCCGACGAGACCAAGGGTGACAACCCGGTCGGCCTCGAGGTCGGTATCGGCGGCAAGATCAACCTCGCCGACATCGGCTGCTGAGGCGCCGAACCCACAACTGAATCAGCCCCGTCGGCCGGGGAGCAACCGGGCAGTTCGCCTGGTTGCTCCCCGGCCGACAGACCGCGGTACGCCGCGCACCACCCGGACCCCGCACCAACCACCAACCCACGCCCAATCGACAACAAGGGAGGCAACTATGGAAACCGAGATGTACTGCTATCTGGAGAACAAGGATCGCTGTGTGCTCCCTTCGGGCACCAGCAACTCCGCCGACGTGTTCGACAAGTGGCTCGACCCCGACAACACCGCAGTCGCCTGCATCGACATGCACCGCGGCCACGTGGGGCCTGAGGCGGAGTTGACGTGCCCGG
>JAPPDX010000085.1 GCA_028824415.1 bacterium
TCGACGTCGACAACTCCGCCATGCAGGTCATCCCCCGCTCGCACCACCACGCCCAACTCGCCTTCCGCGACAGCACCACAGCCGAGAACAGCGTGCTGGTCCAGACCGTGGACGACCCCGGCAACTACGGCGACCCGCCCGTGGCTCTGGAGATGCGGGCCGGACAGATCTCCCTGCACAGCGACTGGATCCTGCACGGCTCCGAACCCAACCGCTCCAACCGGCGCCGCTGCGGGCTGGCGATGCGCTACCTCTCCGCGGACGTGCGCGCCTACCTCGACTGGAACACCAACTCCATCTGGTGCCGCGGCACCGACCCCACCGGCCACTGGGCCAACCACCCCCGCCCACCCGGCGAAACAATCCCCACCCCCGACAACGCCCCCGACCCCGTCAGAGACGCCTCCCTCAACCGCTAGGGGCAGCGGCGGGAGTGGGCCACGGAGCCTCAGTCAGACTCCCCCTCTACGTTGCAGCTAGCGCTGCCAAGTAACGCTCACGTCAACTCCGACGAACCTAACCGCCGCTTTGCGCCCGTCGAACTTCATCCCGAAGCGGCCTTTCCCAACGCCATACCCCCACGCCGTCACACGCGCCGCCTCGTTCTGGCGAATCCACTTGTGCCAAGTCCCGGTTTGCCCTCTCGCGATGTGTCCGACCTGATCCACCAGAACCAACCCTCGCTCCCGGTCATAATCGATGACAATGCCAACCTTGACAGCGCGAGAGTCGTACGGATTCGCAGGATCAGGCTCCAAGATCACCAAGAAATCGCGTCTCTTCCAACCCTCGGGATCAGACGGCGCCCGCTTCATATAACGCGCCAGCCCGTAGTGGCTCTCGCCAACTACGTCGTGACCAATGTTGGCCTCGATGGGCGGGATGGGCGGCAGTATTCGTTCTGGCAATTCTGGCGGGTATAGCTCACCGCCAAGGACAGGCGACTTCGGTTTTCTTCGGAACACGGCCCGTGACGATAACCGCTCATCAAGACGGCGGCAGCCGGTTGAGCCAGTCCATCGGTGCGACGTCGTTGCGGACCTGCCGGGCGACACGGTGATCCTGCACGGCTCCGAACCCAACCGCTCCAACCGCCGCCGCTGCGGGCTGGCGATGCGCTACCTCTCCTCCGACGTGCGCGCCTACCTCGACTGGAACACCAACTCCATCTGGCGCCGCGGCACCGACCCCACCGGCCACTGGGCCAACCACCCCCGCCCACCCGGCGAGCACATCCCCTCCCCCGACCCCGCCAGAGACGCGTCCCTCGACCGCTAACGGCGGCCCTGGTCGCCGGACGGTGGTGTCGCCACGATGACAGGGCCTCGAGCACGGAGCCGCACGTGATCAAACAGCGATCGAGCCTGGCCATCGCGTGGCCGGGAATAATTCGTCTGATCTCAGCATTGTAACTATCAACGTGTAATTCGACCGTTCACTGATCGAACACGTGTACGTGTTGGGAGGGCGAGAGCCGCAGCCCCGTCGGCTGTCACACCCCCCGCACATAATCGACACGGTGGCAAGAGGCTGCCAATGCAGAGATGGAAGGAAAGACCGAGATGAATCTGAGACAGCGCTTCGACGCACTTGACGACAACATCAAGCTGAGCGACGCAGTACGCGAGGAGGCTGAGGAGGTGCACAACCGTCTGGGCCGCCTGGTCGTGGCGGACGGCGTCGCCAAGGGAACCCGACTACAGGGCAGCTTCGCGCGCCACACGATGCTGGGCCCCAAGCTCCGGGACATCGACAAGGTCGTCGAGTTGGCCGACAAGTGGCGGGACGACCTGAACGGTCCGGGCGGACCCCAGAAGGCGATATCGCTAGTCCACGACACCCTCGCTCGCCACCTGCCGGGTGCCCGCTTCGAGGCCAAGAAGCACGCCCTCGCCATCACGCTGCCCGGGAAGGGATTCAACATCGACGCCGTGCCGGCCTTCAACTTCGAGGACGGTTCCGACTTGATCTACATCGCCGACACGGAGGATGACCGGTGGGAGCCGTCCAACACGTACATCCTGATCAAGACCATCGCCAAGCGGAACCAGGAGTGCGACGGGAAGTTCGTGCGGCAGGTGCGCATGGTCAAGCAGGCGGTCCACAACGCCAACCTGTCTGACGCGCTCCCCGGCCTGCACGTCGAGACCTTCACGTACTACGCGGTGTCCGCTGCCGTTGATCATCCCGACGCGGTCGCAGCCACGCTTATGAAGGGCGTCGAGTTGCTTGGTACGGGGTATTACGACCCCACCGGCACCGATCTGATCTCTAACCGACTCTCCGAGGCGGCCGTCGCGACGGCGAAGAACGGCATGCAACGGCTCGCCGGTCGAGCCGCCGAAGCCGAGCGACTCGCCGCCGCTGGTAACGAGGCCGCCGCCGCTCACATCTGGGCGGAGATCTTTGGTGATCCGTTCCCCCACCCGCAGGCCGACGAGAAGACCCGCCTGCAGAGCCTCAACACCGGCGCCGGCGCCGCCGCAACCGGAGCGACCGCCGCCCGTCACACTCCGACCACCCGGGCGTGGAGGCCGTGATGACACGCGGAGGACTCGACCACGTCCGGCGGAATCCACAGGACTGCGCTCGTTGGCTCAGTACCGCCGATGTGGTCGCGGGCACCAAGGTCACGGTCGTCCTGCACGACCTCCAAGCCACCATATTCGACGTGCGCTTCGAGTCCCCCACGCTTCCCGAGTTACCCGACTACCCCGCCGAGCAAGTCCGGGTAACCGTTCGAGCCAACGGCAAGGTTCTCGCCGTGCCCGCCAGTGGCGACGATCGAGAATGGCTGCACCGGTACCCGCGCTCGTCGATCGCCGACCTGCTGGCCCTCCCGAAATCGGCCACGGTGCCGTGGGAGCTCATCGTCGGAGCGCTCTGTCTCGAGTACCCCAACGACCCCGACCACCTGCGCTGGCAATGGTCCGACGGCATCGACGCGTACCTCCGAGTCGTCCAGCGCCACCTCTGGTACGAGGAATACTGGCGCCGGCACGGATCCTGGCCGGTCGAAGACGCACCCCACGGTCATCGCCCCGACGGCCATCCACACCCCATCCTCACGCCCGAACTGCAGGTCGCCTGATGTCAATCCTCGCCACCAGCTCACTCTGGACACCCATCGCCATACCATCCGCTGCAGTACTCGGCGCGATCGTGACGATGACCCTCACCCGCGTCAACGAGGCCACCAATCGTCGCCGCGACCGCTACGCGGAGGCAATCCAAACCCTCGTCGCCTGGACCGAGTACCCCTACCGCGTCCGACGCCGCGCCGACGACACGCCGGCGACCCTCACCGCCCTCGCCAACCGCGGCCACGACCTCCAAGAACGCCTCGCACTCCACGAAGCCTGGATCGCCACCGAACATCCAGCCTTGGCGCAGACCTACGCCGCCACCCGAGCCACCCTCGACCGCCTCGCCGGTCCCTTGATCAGCGAAGCATGGGACCACCGCCCTACCGGGAAGGCCTCAGCCATGAATCTCCGAGGATGGGGCCCGAGCGACGAGTGCCGAGACGCTATCGCCGAAGTCCAGCGCGAGATCCAGAACCGGTTCGGGTATCGGCGCTTCGCGCGCTGGATAGGCCGCTGGAGTCTCGGGTCGCCAAGAGCGAACAGTGGTCGCGAGCAATCTCACCGCGATCGCATCGAGGAGATGCCACAGATTCGTTCTGGCGCGGACGCGAAGGCCAGATCGCTGTCCGTCGACGATGGCGCGCCCTATTGGTTCAGGATCCTCTTTCTTGCCGTCATTGCCGCCGGCTCACTGGCGGCTGCCATTTACATCGGAATGGCACGGTTCGGCAACCTCAATGCAGCACTCGCGTCGCTGATTTCCCTAGGGTCAATCTGGGGCCTCGGGGCTGGGCTCTGGTCGTTAGTCAGGTCTTTCGGGAGACTGCTGAAGAAGGCAGAACCCAGTTTCGAAAAATTCGCAGATTGGGCACCGTCAGTAGTCTGGAAGCAGTTCCCACGAGTTCGGAAGTTCATGACCCTCCGAAGCAGACGAGACGTGAGTCAGGATCCGCCAGTTCCGAGCGCCGGCTGATCAGACGGCCGCATCATCGACGTTGTCGCGGACCTGCTGGGCGACTCGGTGATCCTGCGCCAC
>JAPPDX010000026.1 GCA_028824415.1 bacterium
CCGGGCGAGGAGGAACTGCCCGTGACCGGCTCGGAGAGCAACCTGCTCGCCATCGTGGGCGCCGGCATCCTCCTGGCCGGTCTGCTGGTCATCGGCGCCGGGCGGCGGGTGCGCACCGCCATCCGCTGAGGCAGCGCCCGCAGGGCGGGCGTCACGAATCGAACTTTGCGAGGGCCGGGCTGCAGTCCGGCCCTCGTCAGTTGCGGGGGATGTCGCTCCAGGCCACGTCCCGGTCGACCTGCGGCTCCTTCGGGAGACCCAGCACACGCTCGCCGAGGATGTTGCGCATGATCTCCGACGTGCCGCCCTCGATGGAGTTGGCGCGGGTTCGCAGGAACATCCGGCTCGTTGCGAACGAAGCCGAGACGCCCGCCTGCTCGGGACGCAGCATCGGGTAGCCGTGGGTATGGACCATGCCTCGGCTGCCCTGCACGTCGACGGCGCACTCGAGGATCGCCTTGTTCAACTCCGCCGACAGCAGTTTCCCGACGGATCCCTCGGGGCCCGGCACGCCTGCCGAGGCGGACTCGCGGGCGCGCAGGTTCGTGAGTCGAAGAAGTTCGGCGCGGATCCATAGCCGGGTGACCCGGTCGCGAGCCACGTGATGGGCGGCCGTCCCGGGTGCCGGCGCGTGGGCGAGCCACTCCTTGAGGAGCGTCCCGATGTTCCCGGAGCCTCGGGCGGGAACACCTCCACCGAGCGCCACACGTTCGTTCATGAGCGTGGTGATGGCGCCGCCCCAGCCCTGACCCCTCTCGCTGATGCGCATCGAGTCGGGGATGCGCACATCGGTCATGAAGACCTCGTTGAACTCGGCCTCGCCGGTGATCTGGAACAGCGGCCGGACTTCGACTCCCGGCGCCTGCATGTCCATCATGAAATAGGTCATGCCTTTGTGCTTGGGTTGCTCGGGATCGGTCCGGGCCAGCAGCATCCCCCAGCGCGCCACATGCGCGAGCGTCGTCCACACCTTCTGGCCGTGGACGATCCACTCCTCGCCGTCGAGGACGGCGCGGGTTGCCAGGCCGGCCACGTCGGAACCGGCCCCCGGTTCGCTGAACAGCTGGCACCAGATCTCCTCACCGGTGAAGCAGGGTCGCAGCAGCCGGTCCTTCATTTCGTCGGTGCCGTGAGCGAGCACGGTGGGCATGCCCATCCCGATCCCGATCGGATTAACTGAGAGGTTGTGGTAGTGGAGATCACTCCCGGCCAACTCGTCGTCGACGACGGCTTGAGCCTCGGGCTTCAGTCCGAGTCCGCCACGGCCGGCCGGAAAGTGCACACATGCCAGACCACGGTCGAACTGCTCGCCCCGGAATGTGACCATGTCGGCATCGCCGGACATGTCGGCGACGAGATCGCGCGCCATGTCCCGCAACCGGTCGTCGCTCAACTCGCTCATCAGTGCACGTCCCTCTGTCGTTCGCTGCGCGTGGCGGCCCGGAGTTCGCCGCCTGTCCTCGGGACGTAGGGACCGGGCACCAACCGCTGCCAGAATGCTAACCGTGACGCCTTGGCGCAGGCTCGGCACCGCAGCGATGGTTTCGTGTGTTCTGCTGGCGGCGGGTTGCGGCGCCGGTCCGGATCCCGAGACGCCCGAGGGGGCCGCTGCCCCGGTAGGCGACGCCGCATCCGCCACGACGGCCGGCCCGACCACCACCGCCGTCTCTCCCACCGCTCCGGCGCCCGCTCCGACGGTTGCCGGGCCGCCGGCTCCCGATCCGGCTCCTGCGTCTCCCGCCGAGCCGCCGGCTGAGCCCCAGCCTTCCCCACCGCCGCCCGATCCTTCTCCGGAGCCTTCCCCACCGCCGCCCGATCCTTCTCCGGAGCCTTCCCCACCGTCGCCCGGTCCTTCTCCGGAGCCTTCCCCACCGTCGCCCGGTCCTTCTCCGGAGCCTTCCCCACCGTCGCCCGGTCCTTCTCCGGAGCCTTCCCCACCGTCGCCCGGTCCTTCTCCGGAGCCGTCACCGCCGCCGGAGCCGTCCCCGCCGCCGCCAGAGCCGCCGCCGCCCGAGCCGTCACCGCCGCCGGAGCCGTCACCGCCGCCGGAGCCGTCCCCGCCGCCCGAGCCGTCCCCGCCGCCCGAGCCGTCCCCGCCGCCCGAGCCGGCCGCCGATCTCGTCATCGCGGTGACACTGGTCGACGGGCGCATCGAGGCTGAACACCGCTACGAGGTCTCCTTCGGCGCCACCGTGGAGGTGCGCGTCACGTCGGATGTGGCCGAGGAGGTCCATCTCCACGGGTACGACCTGCTCCTGCAACTCGAACCGGGTGCCGAGGTCTCGCTGACCTTCGAGGCCAACCTCCCAGGTGTGTGGGAGGCCGAGTTGCATCCCTCCCACCGGGAAGTCTTCCAACTGCAGGTCTCCTAGGCGGACGTCATGGACCCGGTAGGAGTGTTGGCGCATGGCATCGGGGTGCGCGGCGACCTCCCGATCCCCGTATGGATGTTCGCCTACGTGGCGGGTGCCGCGCTCATCATCTCGTTCCTGCTGCTCGGCAGTTTCTGGCCGAAACCCCGGCTGGAGGGACGCTTCAGGCCGCGACCGCTGCCGACCGCCACCCAACCGGTGGCGCGAGGCCTCGCCGTGGTGCTGCGGCTTCTGGGTCTGGCGATGTTCGCCGTGGTTCTGTGGGCCTCGCTGGCCGGAGAACTCGGGGCCTACGCCACGATCGCGCCGGTGGCGATCTATGTGGGATTCTGGGTGGGACTGCTCTTTCTCTCCGCGGCCTTCGGGGACGTTTGGCGATTGCTCAGCCCCTGGGAGACGCTGGCCCTGGTGGGCTCGGCGGTGCGACGGCGGTTCTTCGGTCACGTGCCCGCTCACCGGCTCTGGCGCCCTGACCCCGTGCGCAGCGGCTGGTTGGGTGTTGCGGCCATCCTCTGTTTCGCCGCCCTGGAATTGGTGCATCCCAACCCGCCGGAGACCCGGCTGCTCGGAGTCGCCATCGCCGCCTACTCGGCGCTGATGCTGGTGGGGGCGTCGCTGTGGGGCCGCGAGTGGCTGCGCCACAGCGAGGGATTCGGCGTGGTGTTCCGGCACATCGGCGCCATGGGGATCTTCTGCGACGACGGGCAGGGGCGCCTGGCCGTTCGTCCCCCGATCGTGGGTCTCGCAAACCTGCGCATGACGCTGCCGCACGCCTTCGTGCTGCTGCTGATGCCCGGCACGACCAGCTTCGACGGCATCTCCCGCACCGAGTGGTGGGCGGGGCTGGTGGGAGCGCGCGTCGGTTGGGAGACGGTGGGGTTCGGCATCTTCGGCCTGCTGCAGTTCGCGGCCAACTTCGTGGTGCTGTACATCGCGGCGATGGCGGTGGGCGCCGCGCTCACCCGCACGCCGCTGCGGCAGATGCTCACCGATTTCGCCCCGTCCATCGTGCCGATCGCTTTCGCGTACCACGTGGGGCACTACTTCTCGCTGGTGATCTTCGAGGGCCAGAACTTCCTGGCCCTACTTTCACGCCCCTTCGGCGGGACCGCCGATCTGTTCGGCACCGGCCATTTCGAGGTCAACTACCTGTTGATCTCCACCACGGCGATCGCCCTGGTGCAGGCCATCGCGACGGTCGTCGGTCATCTGGCCGGGGTGGTCCTGGCACACGACAAGGCTGTGGCGCGCTTCAAGCCACGGGATGCGCTGCGCTCCCAGTACGGGCTGCTGGTGATGATGCTGGCCTTCACCATCACCGGCATCTTCCTGCTGCTCAACGCCTGACGGCGGGGCCGGCGGCGCCGGTCCCTTCAGGAGGTCTCGGATTCGCCGGTGACCGCCGTGAGCCGCTCCCACTCGTCGAGCAGGCTCGAGTCCACACCCCGCACCAGCGCCCCGAGCCAGTCGGTCAGTTCCTCCAGCGCCGGGGTCCGGCGTTCGGCGGGGACGTTCTGCACCAGGGCGCGGTAGGCGTCGCTCAGGTAGCGCAGCACCACCCCCTCCGATCGCTTCAGGCCGTAGTGGTTCACGTATTCCCCGAAGTTCATGGCCCGCTCGTGCATCTCCCGAACAATGGACTTGGGGCGCACGTTGTCACCCTCCACCCAGGGGTGGCGCCGGCGGAAGATGTCGAAGGAGCCGTAGAGGAACTCCCTCAGCGGCTTGGGGTGCTCGACCGCCGCGAGGCGTTCCATCCGCTCCTCGTACGGCACGCCCTGCGCCTTGAGCTCGCCCAGCAGGTCGATCCGCAAGCGCTCGACCTGTGCCGCGATGACCGCGCCGGGGTTCTCCAGCACCGACTCGATGACCGAGAGGACGTCCAGGGGATAGCCCTCGTCCTCCGGATCCAGCACCTCCAGGGCCTCGACGGCGAACAGCGAGAGCGGCTGGTGAAGGGCGAAGCTGTCCTGCAGGTCCACCGTCACCCGAACCCGTCGCCCCCACTCGTCGGGCACCGGCAGTACCTCCACCACGCCGGCCTCGAGCAACGACCGGTAGATGGCGACCGCGCGGCGGATGTGGCGCCGCTGGCGCCGGCGGGTCTCGTGGTTCTCCACCAGCAGCCGCCGCAGGTCGGCACAGCCATCGCCATGGCGGTCCAGCATGTGCATCACCATCTGATGGCTCACCTCGAAGCTGGAGGTCAGCGGCTCGGGCTCGGCGGCCACAAGGCGCTCGAAGGTCTGCTCGTTCCAGTGGGCGTAGTTGCGCTCCGGCGGTCGACGCTTGGTCAGCTTCCGCCTGGCCTTCGGGTCCGATGCGGCCTTCTGCTCCGCGATGCGGTTCTCGATCCAGTGGGCCGGGGCCTGGACCCGCACCCAGCCCCGCTCGTCGTAGCCGGCCCGCCCGGCCCGGCCGGCGATCTGGTGGAACTCCCGGGTGTTCAGCAGGCGCGTCCTCTGTCCGTCGTACTTGCAGAGCTGCGTGAACAGCACCGTGCGGATCGGCACGTTCACTCCCACGCCCAACGTGTCGGTACCGCAGATCAGCTTCAGCAATCCCTGTTGAGCCAGCCGTTCGGTCAGTAGGCGGTACTTGGGAAGCAGCCCGGCGTGGTGCACGCCGACGCCATGGCCGATGAGCCTGCGCAGGTCCTTGCCGATCGGCGAGTCGAACTTGAAGCCCCCAATGGCGTCTGCCACCCGGTCGCGCTCGGCGCGGCTCAGCACCCCGATGCTGGTGTACGCCTGCGCGGCCTCGATGGCCTCGCGCTGGGTGAAGTGCACCACGTAGACGGGTGCCCGGTTGCGGTCGAGGAGATCCTCGATGGAAGCGTGCAGCGGCAGCTGGCCGTATTCGAACCCCAGCGGCACGGGGCGCTCGCCGGACCGCACCGTCACAGTCTCCCGGCCGGTTCGCCCGGCGAGTTCGTCGGCGAAGCGCTCCGTGGGCCCCAGCGTGGCGGACAGCAGTACGAACTGGCACTGCGGCAGCGTCAGCAGCGGAACCTGCCAGGCCCAGCCGCGCTGCGGATCGGCGTAGAAGTGGAACTCGTCCGCGATGACGACGTCCACCTCGGCCTCGGCGCCGTCTCGCAGTGCCCAGTTGGCCAGGATCTCCGCTGTTGCGCAGATGATCGGGGCGCTGGAGTTCACCGCGGCATCACCGGTGATCATGCCGACCCGCTCGGCCCCGAAGGCGTCGCACAGCGCGAAGAACTTCTCGCTGACGAGCGCCTTCAGCGGCGCCGTGTAGATGCTGCGGCGCCCGGCGGCGAGGGCCGCGAAATGGGCGCCGGCGGCGACCAGCGACTTCCCCGACCCCGTGGGGGTGTTCATGATGACGTTGCGGCCGTCGAGGATCTCCAGCAGCGCCTCCTCCTGGGCCGGGTAGAGCGAGATTCCCTCCGACGTCACGTAGTCCACGAACCCGTCGAGCGGCGACGCCGCATCGAGGCGCGCCGCCAGAGGCGGAACGGCTGGATCGGTCCTGTTCAACGGCTGCGTCCCAGCGCGGGAGCCTGCCGCGGGGCAGCGGTCTTCACACGACTGCTGGGGAGAACGAAGGGGATTCTGACTAGGATGTCTGTACCAGGCCGACGACGGGGGCGTGCTCGGCTGATCGGATTTCGGCTGGAGGAAGTGCTTCAGAAGGGGGCAGAAAGATGGTACAGGCAACCAACGGGCAGACGCCGGTGTTCCGGACCTTCCAGCGCCGCAACATGCAGGACATCCCCGGCTTCGATACCCTCACCGAGCACCAGCAACTGGTCACCGATGTGGTGTCGCGGGTGCTCCCCTTCAAGACCAACAACTACGTCTGCGAGCAGTTGATCGACTGGTCCAACATCCCCGACGACCCGATCTTCCAGCTCACCTTCCCCCAGGAGGGGATGATCGACCCCGAGCACTTCGCCACCATCGCCGACATGGTGCGCGCCGATCTGCCGGCCAAGGAGATCGACGAGGCGGCGCGGAACATCCAGCGCAGCCTCAACCCGCACCCCAGCGGCCAGGTGCAGATGAACGTGCCGCACGTCGATGGCGAGCCGATGCCGGGCATGCAGCACAAGTACGACGAGACGGTGCTTTTCTTCCCCGCCCAGGGCCAGACCTGCCACGCCTACTGCACCTACTGCTTCCGCTGGCCGCAGTTCGTGAAGCTCGACGACCTGAAGTTCGCCACCAAGGAGGGCGGCAATCTGGTGCGCTACCTGCGGGCACACCCCGAGGCGACCGACGTGCTGTTCACCGGCGGCGATCCCATGATCATGCGCACCGACGTGCTGCGCCGCTACATCGAGCCGCTGCTGGAACCCGAGTTCGAGCGCATCACCATCCGCATCGGCACCAAGGCGGGGGCCTACTGGCCGCACCGCTTCATTGACGACAAGGACGCCGACGACACGCTGCGGCTGTTCGACGACATCGTCTCCGCCGGGAATCACCTGGCCATCATGGGCCACTACTCCCATCCGGTGGAGCTGGCCACGGAGGCCTCCGAGAAGGCAGTGCGCAACATCCTGAACACCGGGGCGGTGATCCGCTGCCAGGCGCCGCTGATCCGCCACGTGAATGACGACTCCAAGATCTGGGCCGACATGATCCGCCGCCAGGTGAAGCTGGGCTGCATCCCCTACTACATGTTCGTGGAGCGCGACACGGGGGCCAAGCGCTACTTCGAGTTGCCCCTGGAGCGGGCCCTGGAGGTCTACAACGGGGCCTTCCGCGACGTCTCGGGCCTGGGTCGCACCATGCGCGGGCCCTCCATGTCGGCCACGCCGGGCAAGGTCCAGGTGCTGGACATCATGCAGGTCAACGGCGAGAAGGTCTTCGCCCTGCGGATGCTGCAGGGCCGTAACGCCGAATGGACCAACCGCATCTTCTTCGCCGCCTACGACCCCGCCGCCGTCTGGTGGGACGACCTGAAGCCGGCCCCGTTCGACGACGGCTTCTTCTTCGACCCCGAGTTGAACGAGATGCAGCTGGCCGCCGTGACAGGCGCCACCCGCCAGCCGATAAGCGTCGACATCGTCCGCAAGGAGTCGGCGAGCGCCTGACAGCCGTCGCAGATTTGTAGCCGACCGGCTGGCGCTGCCCCGCCTTCGCGGGTTTGCCGCAGTCCGGGCCGGGCCGCCGGTGGCGCTCCGGCGGCCTAGAATGGCCGCCTGCGCTGGCCCCCGGCACCCCTGCCCTCAGTTCGCGGCCGTGGCTACCTCCCGCTGGTTCTGCCGGTTCCCTCGCGGCTGCTCGGCGTCATTCCGGCGAAGGCCGGAATCCACTGCCGGAGGCCGTTGACCTGCATCTTCCTGTGACCTTTCACGGCCTGCTGCGGTTCGACGCCTTCATGGAGTCGGCTCTGTATGGGGAGCCCGGCGGGTTCTATGCCTCAGGTCGGGGAGCAGGTCGTCGCGGCGGGGATTTCCTGACCAGCGTGGAGGTCGGGCCGCTGTTCGGGCGGCTCGTCGCTCGTATGGCCGACCGCTGCTGGGAGGAACTTGACCGACCCGCCGACTTCACGCTGGTGGATGCCGGTGCCGGATCCGGGAGTCTGGCGCGGAGCGTCTTGGTGGCCAATCCGGCGTGTGCCGGGGCGCTTCACTACGTGCTCGTCGAGCGGTCGGGCGCGCTGCGCCGGGCGCACGAGGAGTTGATCGACCGTCCGCCGGCACCGGTTGCGCGTCTGGAGTCTCGAGCCGATCTGCCCGACGGAGTGCTCGACGGCCTAATCATCGCCAACGAGTTGCTGGACAACCTGCCGTGCCGCCTATTCGAGCGCACTGCGGAAGGTTGGGCTGAGGTGTTCGTTCGAGCCGAGAGCCCCGGCACATTCGTCGAGGAACTGCGGCCATTGCCGACCGCGGATCAGGACATGGCGGCCCGTCTGGCCCCCGGGGCGCCGGTGGGCGGCCGCATCCCGCTGGCGGCGGCTGCCGTCGAGTGGGTGGGTCGGGCGCTGGACACGTTGCGCGGCGGCAGCCTCGTCGTGATCGACTACACCGACACCAGTGCCTCACTGGCCGCCCGGCCTGCCTGGGAGTGGGCGCGCACCTATCGCTCCGGAGTCCGGGGGCATGAGCCGCTCGTGGACGTCGGCAGTGCCGACATCACGGTGGAGGTTCCCTTGGATCAAATCCTGGCCGCCCATCCGGGGGCGGAGGTGTGTGATCAGGCGTCGTTCCTGCGCTCCCTGGATCTTGACGGCCTGGTGGATGAGGGTCGCGCCGTCTGGCGTGAGCGGGCGGCGATCGGCGACCTTGCCGCCCTGGAGGCGCGCAGCCGGGTGCACGAGGCCGAGGCACTGTGCGATCCAGCGGGACTGGGCGCCTTCAGCGTGGCCGTCTGGACACGCTGAGCGGCCGCGCCGACGAGCCGGCCGTCAGCGGGGCTGCGTCGGGCCTCGGAGCAGGCGGCCGGGGCGCTCGCCGGTGAACTCGCCGTCGGCGGCCACCTCGACGCCTGAGACGAAGGTGTGCCTGTAGCCCACCGAGCGCTGCTCGAGGCGCTTTCCGCCGGCGGGGAGGTCGTGCACCACCCGGGGGCGGGTGAGCCCCAGCGCCTCGAAGTCCACGATGTTGATGTCCGCCTTGAAGCCCGGCGCCAGCAGTCCCCGGTCGGCGAGGCCGTAGGCCAGCGCGGTCCGGCGGGTCTGCTTGTTGACGAGGAACTCGATCGGGAAGCGCCTGCCGCGAGTGCGGTCGCGGGACCAGTGCGTCAGCAGGAACGTGGGGTAGGCGGCGTCGCAGATGGTGCCGACGTGCGCCCCCGCATCACCGATGCCGCAGATCGTGTGCTCGTCGGCCAGCATCTCGGCCACGTCGTCGAGGCTCCCGTGGCTGTAGTTCTCGAAGGTGTAGAGCAACAGCGTGTCGCCCCCACCCGCGGTCAAGAGATCCAGCGCCAGTTCCCAGCGGCTGATGCCGGCCGCTGCGGCTCGGGACGCGATGGAGGCGTCCGGGTGCGGCTCGTAGTCCAGGTCGTCGCCGAACTCGTAGGTGTGCGCCAGCGCATAGTCGATCCAGCGCGTGTAGCCGTCGTCGGGGCGCTCCCCGACGAGCTTCGCTCTCAGCGACGCGTCACTGCGTAGCCGTGCCGCCCGTTCGGGCGTGGGCAGATGCGCCACCTGCCGGTACGCGGGATGGTTGCCGAACGGGTTCACCGTGGCGTCCAGCCCCAGCAGCACGCCGATGGGTCGGCAACCCACCTGCCCGTTGGCGGCGACGCCGGCGGCGTTGGCGGCACCGATGTTGGCCAGCGTCTCCCGCCAGCGTTCCGGCCAGGCATCCATCTGGACCAGTAGCGCCGAGAGCGGTCGCCCGGCCAGCTCGGCCGCGGCCCGCATGAGGGCGAACTCCCCGTCGCCGAAGTCGGAGTTCACCTGCAGGACGCCGGCGCCCGCGCTGCGCATGCCCCGCGCCAGCGCCGCCAGCTCGGGGTCCCGCGCCGACAGCGACGGTGTCAGCCGCCCGTCGGCCGCCCGGTGCTTGGGGGTGCGGGAGGTGGTGACACCCAGCGCCCCGGCCCTCAGGGCCTCGGCGGTGAGCTTCTCCAGCCGATCCAGATCGTCGTCGTCAGGCGCTTCGGCGTGGTCGGCGCCACGCTCGCCCATCACGTAGAACCGCAGCGCTCCGTGTGTCAGCTGGCCGGCCACATCCATCACCCGGGGCATCTCCTCGAGCGCGTCCAGATATTCGGGATAGGACTCCCAGCAGAAGTCGATGCCCTCGGCAAGCACCGAACCCGGAATGTCCTCGACGCCCTCCATGAGGTTGATGAGGTAGTCCTCGCTGCCGGCTGCCACCGGGGCAAAACCCACACCGCAGTTCCCGAACACCGCGGTGGTGACGCCGTGCCAGGACGACGGCGTCATCTCGGGATCCCAGGTTGCCTGCCCGTCGTAGTGGGTGTGAATGTCGACCCAACCGGGCAGAACCAGGTGTCCCTCGGCATCGATGACACGCCGGGCGCCGGAGGTGCGGTCGCCGTTGCTTCCGGCGGGGCGGACCGATGCGATGTCGCCCGCGCTGACCGCGACATCTCCCTCGAACGCCTCTGCGCCGCTGCCGTCCACGATGGTGCCGTTGCGAATCAGCAGGTCATCCACGAGTCCAGACTACTTGGACTCGGTTCGGTCGGGCCCGGGCCGCCGCAAGGGGGGGCCGGGTAGGATCGGCGACCGCCCGAGGAGTCTCGGGAGAAGGCTGGGACCACGACCGTCCCGCTGCGGAGGTGTGACCATGGCCGAAGCGACCATCGCCGACTTCTACGTCGAGGAGAGGACGTTCCCGCCGCCGGAGGAGTTCGTCGAGGCTGGGGCGGCGCGGTCGTTCTACGACGAGGCCGCCGCCGACTACGAGGCGTTCTGGGCGCGCCAGGCGCGCGAGTTGCTCACCTGGTTCGACGACTTCGACACGACTCTGGAGTGGGACCTGCCCTTCGCCCGCTGGTTCGTGGGCGGAACCCTGAACATGTCCTACAACTGCCTCGACCGCCACGTCGAAGCCGGCCAGGGCGACAAGGTGGCCTTCCACTGGGAGGGCGAGCCGGGGGACACCCGCACCATCAGCTATGCCGAGTTACTCGAGGAGGTGCGACGCTTCGCGGCCGTGCTGCGCTCTCTGGGACTGCGGGCCGGCGACCGGGTGGCCATCTACATGCCGATGATCCCCGAACTGCCGGTGGCGATGCTGGCGTGCACCCGGATCGGTGTCGCACACTCGGTCATCTTCGGCGGCTTCTCACCCGACGCCATCGTCGACCGCTGCGAGGACGCCGAGGCCCGCATGGTCATCACCGCCGACGGTGGCTACCGGCGCGGCGCCCCATCGGCGCTCAAGGTCAACGTGGACGAGGCCCTCGCCGCCGGCGCCCCGACGGTTGAGACGGTGGTCGTCGTCAACCGCTGCGACCTCGAGGTCGGGATGCAGCCGGGACGCGACCTGTGGTGGCACGAGCTCATGGCCGCCGCCGATCCCGCCGATGCCGACCCACCGGGCGGCCCGGAGGCCTTCGACAGCGAGCACCTCCTGTACCTGCTGTACACCTCCGGCACCACCGCCAAGCCCAAGGGCATCATGCACACCACCGGCGGGTATCTCACCCAGGTGGCGTTCACTCACCGCCACGTCTTCGATCTGCGCCCCGACAGCGACGTCTACTGGTGCGCCGCCGATATCGGCTGGGTGACCGGGCACAGCTACATCGTGTACGGCCCGCTGGCCAATGGCGCCACCTCGATCATCTACGAGGGCACTCCCGACACGCCCCGGCCCGAGTTTCGCGCCGGCGACCGGGGCGACTGGCCGAAGGACCGCCTCTGGGACATCGTCGCCCGCTACGGCGTGACGCAGCTGTACACCGCCCCGACGGCCATCCGCACGTTCATGCGCTGGGGAGCCGAGGAGCCGGCGCGCCACGACCTGTCGTCCCTGCGCGTGCTCGGCACCGTCGGCGAGCCCATCAATCCCGAGGCGTGGATGTGGTACCACACCTATATCGGCGGTGAACGCTGCCCCATCGTCGACACCTGGTGGCAGACCGAGACCGGCGGGCACATGATCAGCCCGCTGCCCGGGGTGACCACCACCAAGCCGGGCTCGGCCACGCACCCGTTGCCGGGCATCTTCGCGGAGCTGGTGGATGACAGCGGCAACCCGGTGGAGCGGGGCGGCGGCTACCTGACCATCACCCGGCCCTGGCCGTCGATGCTGCGCGGCATCTGGGGCGACCCCGAGCGCTACCGGGAGACGTACTGGTCGCGCTTCGAGGGCCGCTACTTCGCCGGCGACGGGGCCAAGCTCGACGACGACGGCTACCTGTGGCTGCTGGGCCGGGTCGACGACGTGATGAACGTCTCGGGGCACCGCATCAGCACCACCGAGGTGGAATCCGCGCTCGTGGACCACCCTGCGGTGGCCGAGGCGGCCGTGGTGGGGGCCAGCGACGCCATCACCGGTCAGGCGATCGTGGGTTACGTCATCCTGCGGGGCACCGCCCAGCCGAGCGACGAGTTGCGCGAGGAAATCCGCGGGCACGTGGCCACAAAGCTGGGGCCCATAGCCCGGCCGAGAGCGGTGGTGCTGGTGCCCGACCTGCCCAAGACCCGCAGCGGCAAGATCATGCGCCGGCTGCTGCGCGACGTCGTGGAGGGACGCAACCTGGGCGACACCACCACGCTGGCCGACGCCTCGGTGGTGACCGAGATCCGCCGGCGGGCCTCCGAGGCGCCCGCCGAGGACTGAGCCGCGTCCCGTCCCCGCCATCCCGATGCCCGTTCGCCCGGCGCCGAGACGGACCCTGTTGCTGCCATGACCCCGCCGACGCGCCCGTGACCCCCGCGACGTCGCTTCCCGAGCACTGGACCTGGCGGGACGGCCCCCAGGCACCCGGCGCGGCCGCCATCGTGGACGTGGACGGCGTGCTCGCCGACGCCTCGCATCGCCAGTGGCACCTGGACGGCCCGGTGCGCGACTGGGTGGGGTTCTTCGCCGCCGCAGGGGCCGATTCCCTGCTGGCGCATCACGCCGAGCTGGTGCGGTGCCTCGACGCGCAGTTGCAGGTGGTGCTGCTGACGGCCCGGCCGTTCCGCCTCCGCGAGCTCACCCTGGACTGGGTCCGCCACCACGACCTGCGCTGGGACCTGCTGGCCCTGCGCGGCCCCACCCAGGACATGGTCCACTCGGTGCGCTTCAAGCGCCAGGCTCTGGGCGTGCTCCGCGCGGTGGGTTTCGCCCCGGCGTTCGCCCTGGAGGATGATCCTCGTATCGTGGAGATGTACGCAGGCGAGTCCCTGCCGTGCGTCTACGTCCACTCCGGCTATTACGGCTGAGACGCACCGGGACGGCTCGCTCGATCTGCCGGCATCGCATCCCGGCGGCTGGGACACGGAGAGTGAGGAGGCGACGTGAAGAACACCTTCAAGACCTTCATCCTTCTGGCTCTGCTGGGGGGCCTTTGCATCGGCATCGGCGGCATCTTCGGCACCGGCGGGCTCATCATCGGAGCGGTGCTGGCCTTCGCCATCGTCGGCTTCTCCTACTGGTTCTCCGACAAGCTGGCCATCGCCTCGGCCCGCGCCCAGCTCGTCGAGCGCCACGAGTTCCCTGAGTACCATAAGGTGGTGGAGGAGCTGGCGGCCCACGCCAAGCTGCCCAAGCCGCGCCTCTACGTCACGCCCAACCCGCAGCCCAACGCCTTCGCCACCGGGCGCAATCCCGACAACGCCGCGGTGGCGATCACCGCCGGCCTCATCGAGCACCTTTCGTGGACCGAGATCAAGGGAGTCCTCGCCCACGAATTGATGCACATCCGCAACCGGGACATCCTCATCGGCTCGGTGGCGGCCGCCGTCGCCATGGCGATCACGCTGGTGGCCCGCATCGCCTTCTTCGCCGCGATCTTCACGGGCGGTGGAGGCGGCAGGGATCGTGGCGGCGGTCACCCGTTCGTGCTGCTGGCGACGATGATCCTGGCCCCGATCGCGGCCGCGCTGCTGCAGTCGGCCATCAGCCAGACCCGCGAGTTCAAGGCCGACCGCACCGCCGCACAACTGCTGGGCGACGGTGAGCCCCTGGCGCGGGCACTGGAGAAGCTGGACCGGGTGGGGCGTCGCATCCCCACGCCGGTGGCCCGTGAGCAGGCCTCGCACTACATCGTGAACCCGCTTGCCGGCCAGCGGGTGGAGTTCGGTGGTCTGTTCTCAACCCACCCCGCCACCGAGGAGCGGGTCCGCCGCCTCCGCTCCGGCGAGTGGAGGCAGCGCTACCTCACGTGAGCTGCGGGGCGCGCTATCCCGCCTCGAAGCCCCCGTCAACGAAGACGGTCTGGCCGGTCATGTAGTCACTCGCCGGCGAGGCCAGGTAGATCGCCGGCCCGACCAGGTCCTCGGTCGTTCCGAGCCTTCCCATCGGGATCCGGCTGCGCACCCACGGCCCGATCTTGGGATTGTCGAAGATGCCCTGGGCGATGGTCATGGGGGTCTCGTGGTAGCCGGGCGCGATGCAGTTGACGCAGATCGCCTCCTGTGCCCATTCGACGCCCAGAGTCCGCGTGATTGCCACCACACCCAGCTTGGAGGCGGCGTAGGGGGCGATCTCGGGGATCCCGATGGCCCCCGCCAGGCTGGCGATGTTGATGATCTTGCCCTTGCCGTCGCTCTCGGCGTCCCTGCCGCCCTCGATCCACAGGCGCGCTACCTCCCGCGACAGGAAGAAGACGGCCTTCAGGTTGGGGTTCATGACGACTTCCCAGTCCTCTTCGGGGAATTCCAGGGCGGGCTTGCGGCGGTTCAGTCCGGCCACGTTGACGAGAATGTCGATGCCTCCCATGCGCTCGGCGACTGCTTCAACCAGTGCCGCCGGTCGGCCGGGATCGGTCAGGTCGAAATCGCCGAACGTCTCCACATCGGCGCATCCCGCCGCCGCTGCTGCCGCGGCGTTGGCGTCGAGCTTCTCCTGCGAGCGGCCGGTCAACCCGAGGCGGGCGCCGGCCAGGCCGAGGCCGACTCCGAGCGCCTTGCCGATCCCGCCGGATCCTCCGGTGACCAGCGCCACCTTGCCGTCCAATCGGAACATATCCGCACCCGTTGCACTCATTGGGTCTCACTCCTTCCTGGTCCGTCCCGACACCGGTGGCGAGGCACTCCGCGTCCGGCAGGGCTCGGGCCCGCCGGGCGCTCCCCGTCGACGGCGAGGTTCGCATCGTTCACGACGCCGGCCTCTGACGACAGCCGCCAGGCGACGGCGAAGCGGCACAGGCCGGGTCGCGGTGGCGCTGAGCATAGGCTGCACTACGCTTGCCGGACCCCGCCGGGGTCTCCGTACAGGGTTGGCGCTGGCGCATGGCACGGCTCTCGTGGGAGATTTGGCCGACTTGCCGAGTCTCACCCGCGGGTATATCTCATTGGTCAGGATCAACCTGCGGGAGGAGTTCGGGGTGTCGGCGACGAGGGACGGGGATTCTGTCTCGTCGGTGGACAACGTTCGCCGGTCACTGGTGCTGCTCGGCGCGCTCCTCTACCCGCTCTCCGATGAGCGAGCGGCGCTGGACGCCGGCGACGCGCAGGGCTACGTCGACGCCGTGGCGGCGCGCATGCGGGGCGTGTGCGCTCAATCACAGGCGATTCTGGAGAACTCTCTGAAGGCGCTGTCCGGCGACGGCGGCGAGACGAAATCCCGGCGCAACCGCCGCAAGTCCCGGTCGTCTCCCGGACTGCCCGAGGCTGAGAAAGAGGAGGTCGATCGGATCCTCGTCGAGTGCGATGTCCCCGACGCCCTCGAGTGGCTCGGGCAGGGGACGTCCATCGGGAGTGATCCGCGAACGCCCCTCGAGGACCTCGTCCCGCTCGCCGCCCGGGTTGCCGCCGCCGCCGTGCGCCTGTCCGCTGCCGCCGCCACCCGCATCGACCCGTCGACAGCGACGGCGAACGGGGGTTATGGCGACCCCGATCGGGCCGCCGTCGTGGCCGGCGGGACCGTTCGGACCGCGCATCGAATCGCCCGCGTGCTCGATGAGTGGGACATGCTCGCCGCCAGCCCGACGGCGATCATCTGTTGCCCGCCGCCACCGGGGAGCACTCCCGACGACTCGGACCCGGCAGCGAGCGGCGAGCCGACCGGGCGCCGATCCCTCGGTGTGGCCGCGGCCCTGGCAGGTGGCGAATCGCCTGCGGCCGGAGCGACCCGGAGCGGTGCGCCGCGCCGGACCCGCACGGATGCCGTGTGGTCCGCCGGCGGCGCGGTGCAGCGGGACTGAGCCGGCCTGAGGGACTGGGCCGGCCAGAGGGACTGAGCCGGCCGCGGGGACTGGGCCGGCCGCGGGGACTGGGCCGGCCGGGACCACACCGGCCGCCGGCGGCGCAGCCGGCTGATCGTGCCGCTGTCGACTGCGGGGGCGAATCGTCCGCCGCGCCTGCCCTGCCGGTGGGTCGGATACATTCGAAGCATGGGCGGCAACGCCGAGCCCGGCAACGACGCCGGGCCGCGCAAGCTGGCGCTGCGCGAGCGCCACGACGCAGCCGGCGCCCGCTTTGCGCCATTCGCCGGCTGGGAAATGCCGCTGCAATACCAGGGCACCGTGCGTGAGCACGAGGCGGTGCGCCGGCGGGTGGGCGTCTTCGATGTGTCGCACCTGGGCCGGGCCTGGCTGCGGGGGCCGCGCGCTGGGGCACTGCTGCGTTCGGTGACCACCTTCGACGTGACGACCCTGGATGTCGGCAGGGCCCACTACTCGCTCTACTGCAACGATGCCGGCGGCATCGACGACGACGTCTTCGTGTACCACCTGCCCGGTGAGCGCTGGCTGATCGTCCACAACGCGGCCAACGCCACCCAGGACTTCGAGCGGCTGCGTTCGGTCGCCGACGACGCCGAGGAGGTAACCGAGGACACGGTGATGCTCGCCGTGCAGGGACCCGATGCGATCGGCCTGCTCAGCACGGTCCTCACCGCGGATCTGAAGACGCTGGCGCCGCGCGACTGCGTGGAGTTGGACTGGGACGGTTCGCCCGTGCTCTTCGCCCGGACGGGCTACACGGGCGAGGACGGCGGCGAGTGCATCATCCCCGCGGGCCGCTCCGGGGCGCTGTGGGACGCGCTCGTGGGTGGCGGGGCCACCCCGGTCGGCCTCGGCGCACGCGACACGCTGCGGCTCGAGGCGGCACTGCCGTTGCACGGGAACGACATCGACGCCACCACGCACCCCTATGAGGCCGGGCTCGGCTTCGCCGTGAGCCTCGACGACGCTGCGCCGTTTATCGGCCGTGAGGCGTTGACCGGCGAAAGGTCCCGACCCCGCACGCGCCGGCTCGGCCACCTGGTGGCCCGGGAGCGCGGCGTGCCGCGCGCGGGCCACGCGGTGCGCGTGCCCGGCGGCGAGACGGTGGCGCAGCTCACGAGCGGAGGATTCAGCCCGACCTTGGCCCGTGGAATCGGCATGGCGTACCTGCCGATCGAGTTCTCCGGCCCCGGCACCGCGCTCGAAGTCGATGTTCGCGGCCGCGCGCTCCCCACCGAGGTCGTGCGCCGCCCCTTCTACCGGAAAGCGAGTTAGACGTGACGACGCACGGCGACACCCCCGACGACCTGCTCTACGCGCCCAGCCACGAGTGGCTGCGTCGCGACGGTCAGAACCCCGGCGAGGGCACCGTCGGTATCACCGACTTCGCTCAGGACCAGTTGGGCGACGTGGTCTACCTGGATCTCCCCGCTGCGGGGACCGCCGTCGGCGCCGGTGAGGTCTGCGGGGAGATCGAATCCACCAAGACCGTCGCCGAGCTCTACGCCCCGGTCAGCGGAGAGGTGGTCGCCGCCAACGAGGATCTCGGCGACGCTCCGGAACTGGTCAACGAATCGCCTTACGACCAGGGGTGGCTGATCCGCATCCGCATCGCCGACGACACCGAGTTGGCGGCTCTGCTCGACGCCGCCGGGTACCGGGCGCAGATCGAGGCGAACTGACGGCAGTGTCCTTGCCCCTCGGCGGTTCGCCGCACCCGTACATCCCCGCCACTGAGGCCGACAGGGCTCGGATGCTCGAGCGCATCGGCGTCAGCGACGTCGACGCGCTCTTCGCGGACCTGCCCGCCGCCGCTCTGGATCCCGTGATCCGGCTCCCGCCGGCCCTGACAGAGCCGGCATTGATTCAGCTTCTGGGCGACCGGGCGGCCGGCAACGCCGCCGCGGATCGCCCCGACTTCCTCGGCGCCGGGGCGTACCGGCATTCCATCCCCGCCGTCGCCGCCCACCTGACCGCCCGTTCCGAGTTCGTCACCGCCTACACCCCGTACCAGCCCGAGATCAGCCAGGGGACGCTGCAGTCGGCGTTCGAGTATCAGTCGGTGGTCTGCGAACTGACCGGCTTGGACACCTCGAACACCGGCCTCTACGACGTGGCCAGTGCCACGGCGGAGGCGTGTCTCCTGGCGGCTCGAGTCACCAAGCGCAGCGCGGTCGCACTGCTCGAGCCGATCCATCCCGGAACCGTCGATGTGGTCGGCACCTACGCGCGCGGCGCGGGGTTGCGTGTCGACGTGCTGCGGTCTCCGGAGGAGGCGGGCGCCGACCATGCGTGTCTCGTCGTCCAGCAGCCGGACTTCCTCGGCGCCATAGTCGACCTCGAACCGCTGGCGGGAGCGCTGCACGCCGACGGTGCGCTCCTCGTCGCGGTCGCCGATCCCTTCGCTCTGGGGATGCTGCGTGCCCCGGGGGAGGCAGGGGCCGACATCGTCACCGGCGAGGGACGGGATCTGGCAGGGCCACCACACTTCGGGGGTCCGTCGCTCGGCCTGTTCGCGGCCCGCTCGGAGTTCCTGCGGCAGATGCCGGGTCGCATCGTCGGGCGCACGCGGGAGCTGCATGCCCCCGGCAACGGCGCGGGCGAGCCGCGGACCGGCTACGTCCTCACCCTGCAGGCGCGAGAGCAGTTCATCCGGCGCGAGCGGGCAACCTCGAACGTCTCGACGGCGCAGGCCCTGATCGCCCTGGCCTTCACGATCACCCTGCAGGCTCTCGGGCCGCGAGGACTGCGCGAGGCGGCTGAACTGTGTTACCAGCGGGCCCACGACGCCGCCCGGCGCATCGCCGCATTGGACGGCTACGAGACGCCCGAGCGCGGGCCCTGGTTCTCGGAGTTCCTGGTGCGCGGCCCGGTTCCCGCAGCCGATTTGGCCGCTGCACTCAGGGCGCGGGGCATCGGCCCGGGCCTCGACGTGTCGGAGCGACCCGAGCCGGAGGCGCGCGGGGCGCTGCTCTTCGCGGTGACCGAGGCCACGCCCCCCGCACACGTGGACGCGCTCATCGAGGCGCTGTCCGAGATCGGGGACGAGGCGTGAGCGCGTCCGGGCCCGGCGACGACTTCGGGGGGCGCCTGAGCTTCGACCGGGGCGTGCCCGGGCGGCGGGCGGTCGACGTCCCGAGCTGGGACGGCGAGCCGACGCCGCTGCCCGAATCCCATCTCCTGCGCGACTCGGTGCGATTGCCGGAGTTGAGCCAGGGCGAGTTGGTGCGCTACTACACCGAACTCTCGGCTCGGAATTACGGCATCGACTCCGGGACCTACCCGCTGGGTTCCTGCACCATGAAGTACAACCCGAAGGTCGACGATCTCGTGGCGTCGCTTCCGGGATTGGCGGAGCCCCATCCCCAGGCTCCGGCCGAGGAGGTCCAGGGCACGCTTCGCACGCTGGCGGAGTTGGCCGGCGGCCTCGGCGAGATCACCGGCCTGCCGGCGGTCAGCCTTGCCCCCGCCGCCGGGGCACAGGGTGAACTGGCGGGCGTGTTGATGATCACCCGGGCGCTGGAGGATCGCGGTGAGTTGGCGCAGCGGCGGCGCATCCTCGTCCCGGACTCGGCACACGGCACCAATCCGGCGACCGCCGCCATGGCCGGCTACAGCGTCACGCAGATTCCCACGGGCGCCGACGGTTCGCTGGATCGAGCCACCATCGAGCGGGAGCTGGATGCCTCGGTGGCGGCCGTCATGGTCACCGTGCCGAACACTCTGGGTCTCTGGGAGCAGGGCATCGAGGAGGTGGCCGGCCTGATCCACCACGCCGGTGCCTACCTGTACGGCGACGGGGCGAACCTCAACGCCATCATGGGGCGGGTGCGCTACGGCGACCTCGGGTTCGACGTGGTGCACCTGAACCTGCACAAGAGTTTCAGCACGCCCCACGGCGGCGGTGGCCCGGGTGCAGGCCCGGTGTGCTGCAGGCCCGAACTGGCGCGGTACCTGCCGACGCCAGTGGTGGTGGAGTGTGACGACGGCGTCGTGCGCCTCACCGAGCCGGAGCGCAGCATCGGGCGACTCCAGCAATTCCACGGCAACGTCGGTGTCCTTGTCCGTGCCTACGCGTACATGCGCGCACTGGGCCTCGAAGGCCTGCGAGCCGTTTCCGGCCAGGCCGTCCTCAACGCCAACTACCTGCGTGTGCTGATGGGTGATCACTACGACCTGCCGTATGACCGGCCGGTGCTGCACGAGGTGGTCTTCTCGGGCACTCGCCAGCGCCGCCTCCACGGCGTACGCACCTATGACATCGCCAAGCGACTCATCGACCACGGTTTCCACCCGCCCACCGTGTACTTCCCGCTGATCGTCGAGGAAGCGCTCATGATCGAGCCGACCGAGACGGAGCCCCCCGAGGCGATCGAAGCGCTGGCAGAGGCGATGATCGCGATCGCGGAGGAGGCCGGACGCGACCCGGAGACGCTGCACGGCGCTCCCTGGGGCGCCCCGATCGGGCGCCTCGACGAGACCACCGCGGCGCGCCGGCCGGTTCTCCGCTGGCAGGAGGACCTCAACGACGGTCCGTAGGGCCCCGACCGGCCGGCGGGCGGACCTCGCGCCGGCCGGCTGACAGTGGTGGGCCGGGGAGGATTCGAACCTCCGAAGGCGTAGCCGGCAGGTTTACAGCCTGCTCCCTTTGTCCGCTCGGGCACCGACCCTCGAAGCGGTCACGATACCCCCCGGCGCCGGGAACAGGGTCCCTCGACCGGCGGTGGGACTGGAGCGAATTGCTACTGTCGGTACATGACCGCACGAGTCCTGGACATGGGTACCGATGTGCGCACCCGGCTCATCCGAGTTGCGCTGGGCGACGAGCCGGCCGACTCGGTGGTCCGCGGTGCCCGGGTCGTCAACGTCTTCACCCGCGAGATCGGCGCCGCGGATGTGGTGCTGGCTGCCGGGCGCATCGCCGCGGTCGGCGACAGCGGCGAGCAACTGGTCGGCCCCGACACCGAGATCATCGACGCCGGCGGCCGGTTCGTGGTGCCCGGCCTCATCGACCCGCACATGCATCTCGAGAGTTCCAACATCACCGTGACCGAGTTGGCCCGCGCCATCGTTCCCCGCGGCGTGCTGTCGGTCTGTGAGGATCCCCACGAGATCGCCAACGTCCTGGGTGTGGCGGGCATCGACCTCCTCACCGCCGAAGCGGCCCGCCTGCCGCTGAACCTGTTCCTGAGGGTGCCCGGCCGGGTGCCCGCCATGCCGGCGGACCGGGAGACCTCGGGCCACGCCATGGACTTGGCCGAGACGCTGGCGATGCTGGACCGGCCCGAGGCGGTGTGCATCGGCGGCGACATCAACCCCGCGCTGCTGCTGGGCGCCGACCGGGCGCAGCTACAGAAGATCGAGGCCACCATCGAGCGCGACAAGACCGTGGGGGGCCAGCTGCCCGGGTTCGGCGGCGCCGTCCTGGACGCCACGCTGGTGGCGGGCGTGGAGGACACCCACGTGGCGGAGTCGCCTGCCGAGGTCGTCGAACAGCTCCGCAAGGGCGCGCGCGTGCTGCTGACGCCGCGCATCGATCGGCTGCCGGCCGAGGAGTGGCCCGAGGTCGTCGCCGCCACCGAGCGCCTGGGGCTGGACACCCGGCGCCTGGTGCTGTGCACCGACGACATCCATCCGAACATTCTCGTGAGCGAGGGACATCTGGACCAGCGGGTGCGCCTGGCCATCGAGGCGGGATTCGAGCCGGTGACCGCCGTGCAGATGGCGACCCTGAACGCCGCCGAGCTGATGCGCATCGACAGGCACCTGGGCAGCGTGGCACCCGGCCGGTTCGCCGACCTGGTGCTGCTGGACAACCTGGAGGACTTCTCGCCCTCGATGGTGCTGTACCGGGGCGAGGTGGTCGCCACCGGCGGATCCCTGGTGGACGAGCCACCGGCGGCCGACTCCCCGGGTTGGTCGACCGGCACGCTGCAGGTGGCGCTCCCCACCCCGGAGGACTTGGCGCTGCGCGTCGACGCCCCGGACGGTCCGGTAACCGCCAACGCCGTCGCCTTCGGCGCCCCCAAGACCATGCGTCGGGTGCAGTTGCAGGCCCGGGGCGGCGTCGTCGGTCCGGATGGCTCCGCCGATGTGGCGGCCATCGCCGTGCTGGAGCGCCACCACGGAACCGGCAACATCGGCAAGGGGTTCGTCACGGGACTGGGAATCCGCGGAGGCGCGGTGGCTTCGACGGTGAACCACGACTCGCACAACGTTGTCGTCGTGGGCGATTCGCACGCCTCCATGGCCGCGGCCGCCGGCGCGGTCATCGAAGCCCAGGGTGGTTACGCGGCAGCCGTTGGCACAGAGGTGGCCGCCGTCGTGCCGCTGCCGATCGCCGGCCTGCTCTCGCCCGAGCCGCTGGAAGTGGTCGGAGAGCGCCTGGCCGCCGTGGAGCGCGTGCTCATCGAGGAATTGGGCTGTTCGATCGGCTACCGGCCCATCTATGCCCTGAACTTCCTCTGCCTGCCCAACATTCCCGACGTGGGATTCACCGATCGCGGGATCATCCTCACCGAGACCATGGAGATCATCGGGCCGCTGGCAGCCGCCGGCGCCTGATCCACGGCATCGCCGGAGTGCGCCGCAACGGCGACTGCGCCGAGCGATCCTTCGCAGCGCCGGTTGGCCTCTCCGCTATGGGGTCCGGCCCTCGCCCGGAACGACGCGCGAGCGGCTAGTTCAGCAGCCGCTGCATGACGGTGCAGTCGAGCCAGCGGCCGAACTTGCGGCCCACCTGGCGCTCGACGCCCACGAGTTCGAACCCGCACTCGGCGTGCAGCCGCACCGACGCCTCGTTCGCGCCGGCGATTCGGGCGATCATGCTGTGGAACCCAACCTCGGCGGCGAGGCCCACGAGGTGCTCCAGGAGCGCCCTGCCGATGCCCCGCCGCAAGTGGTCTCGTCGCACGAAGACCGAACTCTCGACGCTGGTGTTGTAGGCCGGGCGCGGCCGGTAGGGCGAGAGGGAGGCGAAACCCACGACCTCGCCGTCGCTGACGGCCACGATCACCGAGTGGGCCCCGGAGCGCTCGGCCAGCCAGTCCTGCTGCTCGGCCACCGATCGTTCCCGCAAGTCGAAGACGGTGCGCTCGCGGGTGGCCTCGTGGTTGTAGATCGACGCGATCGCCTCGGCGTCGCCCCGGTTCGCCAGACGGATCTCCATCGGTCGAGACGCTACCGCCCCGGGACGACCCGCGATCGGGCCTGTCCACGGTGCCGATTCAACGTGTGGCCACGGGTTGGGGCGGAGGTCGGCCGTGTAGCATGTGGGCCGCTCGGCTCCCTTAGCTCAGTCGGCAGAGCGTTTCCATGGTAAGGAAAAGGTCGAGAGTTCGATTCTCTCAGGGAGCTCGCGGGCACCGCCCCGCCCCAAGCGGCGTAGCTCAGTCGGTAAGAGCGCTCGACTCATAATCGAGAGGTCGCCAGTTCGATTCTGGCCGCCGCTACCGCACGTCCCAGGCAGGCCAGCGCGTTCCTCCCGTGGGGATGGCCCGGTCGGCTGGGTATCCTGAGGAGTCCCGCGCCGCCTGGCCCGCGCCGCCTGGCCCGCATCCGAGGGCAGTAGCTCAACTGGGAGAGCACCGGTCTCCAAAACCGGCGGTTGGGGGTTCGAGTCCCTCCTGCCCTGCCATGGAAATGAACAGACAGTTTCGCCGCATGGCTCGCAAGCAGGGAGCCATCGACGAGGAGGGCGCGCCCGTCGCCGAGCGCCGGCAGGCCGCGCCGCGTCGTGAGCGGGCCTCACCGGCCCAGTTCATGCGCGAGGTTCGAGCCGAGTTGCGCAAGGTGTCCTGGCCCACCCGCTCCGAGGTCGTCAACTATTCCATCGTCACTCTCGTGGTCGTGGTCATTCTCACGGCTGTGATCGGCGCCCTGGACTACGGCTTCGGCGAGGCAATCCTGAAACTCTTCGAGCGATGAGCGATCCCGTGAGCGAGCAGTCCCCGCCAGTCGAATCCGATCTGCCCGGTGGCGCAGCGCCGCAGATCACAGCACCGCCCGCCGAGGCGGTGCTGCCCTCCGGTCCCCTCGCGGAGACCACCGAGGCGCCCGGCAGCGAGCAGTACTACGACGTCCTGAGCGAGGACGACCTGCATGCCACCGCGGAGGTCGCTGCGGAGGCTGAGGCGCCCGAGGATGTCGTCGAAGTTCCCGACGAGGACCGCCCATCACGCCGTCCGGGACGGTGGTACGTGGTGCACACCCAGTCCGGATACGAGAAGAAGGCCAAGTCGGATCTCGAGGCTCGGGTCCGCAGCCTCGACGCCGAGGATCTCATCTATGAGGCCCAGATTCCCACCGAGGACGTCGTGGAGTTCAAGGGCGGCAAGAAGGTGGTCGTCCCGAAGAAGGTCTTCCCGGGCTATCTGCTGGTCCGCTGCCGGCTCACCGACAAGGCCTTCCAGGTCATCAAGGAGACCCCGTCGATCACGGGCTTCGTGGGACACGGACCGAAGCCCACCCCGCTGGGGCGGCGCGACGTGGAGACATTCCTGGAGTCCAAGACGACCGGCGACGAGGCCGTCAAGCGCGGCCGCCCCCGCCTGCAGTTCGAGGCGGGCGAGACGGTGCGCGTGCGCGAGGGTCCGTTCGCGGAGTTGTCGGGGGAGATCATCGACATCAACGCCGAGCAGTTGAAGGTCAAGGTGCTGGTCAACATCTTCGGCCGCGAGACGCCTGTCGAGCTGGAATTCTCCCAGGTCGCCAAGCTCTAGCCGCCGCAGCAATCACGCAGAGGAGAGCCGACAATGGCCAAGAAGGTCCTAGCAGTCGTCAAGGTCAACATCGAGGCCGGCAAGGCCAACCCGGCACCGCCGGTGGGGACCGCGCTCGGCCCCCACGGCATCGCCATCATGGACTTCTGTCGCCAGTACAACGATCGCACCGCCGACCGGGCCGGCCAGATCGTCCCCGCGGAGATCACCATCTACGAGGACCGGTCCTTCGGCTTCATTCTCAAGACCCCGCCGACGTCGTTCCTCGTCCGCGAGGCGGCAGGTGTGGATAAGGGCGCCAGTGAGGTGGGGCGCGAGTTCGTCGGCGCCATCACCGACGCGCAACTGGCCTCGATTGCAGAGATCAAGCTGCCCGACCTGAACACCGACGACATCGACATGGCCAAGCGACAGGTCGCAGGCACCGCCCGGAGTATGGGGGTCCGGGTGGTCCGCGGCTAGCGCCGCAAACCCCCGGGGCGCCCAGATGCTCCCCTCGGGGAGGCTCGCAGAAGACCGAAGCCTGAGCCGGCCCCGGAGCCGGGGAGTGTGGCAGGGCCGGAGGAGAAGGATGAACCAACCAAAGCGATACAGCGACGCCGCTCGCCGCTACGACCGGCAGCGGTTGCACGACGCCACCGAGGGGCTCGACGTGATGAAGGGCCTGCCGGCGGCCGGCTTCGACGAGACCGTCGACATGGCCGTCCGCCTGGGGGTCGACCCTCGCCGGGCCGAGCAGATGTTGCGCGGGACCGTCTCGCTGCCGTCGGGCACGGGCAAGCAGGTGCGGGTGGCCGTCTTCGCCGCCGGCGAGGCTGCGATCGCCGCCCGCGACGCCGGCGCCGACCACGTGGGCGACAACGACCTCGTCGAGGCGATCAGCGGGGGCATGATGGACTTCGAGGTGGCCATCGCCACACCGGACATGATGCCGCTGGTCGGCCGCCTGGGGCGCACGCTTGGGCCCCGCGGGCTGATGCCCAATCCGAAGAGCGGCACCGTGACCACCGACGTGGCCAAGGCCGTCGCCGACTTCAAGGGCGGGCGCGTGGGTTACCGCACCGACCGCCAGGGCAACGTGCACGTCCCGATCGGGAAGGTGAGCTTCAGCACCGAGGCGCTGATGGAGAACCTGCGCTCGGTGATGGAGGAGTTGCAGCGGGTGCGCCCGGCGGCCGCCAAAGGTCGCTACGTCCAGAAGGTGACGATCAGTTCCACGATGGGACCGCCGGTCAAGATCGACCCCGCCAGCATCTGAGCCCTCACGCGGGTGCCGCGCCGTGGAGGCGGCGCGGGGCCCCGCTAGCCTGCAAGGCCCGACAACCGAATGCTCGCTGAAGATCTCCGGTGCTCGCAGGAGCTGAAAGGGAGGGGCAGCACGTCGCTGCCGCCCGCCTGATGAGGTGACGCCCCCGAACTCCCCCGGCGCCGCGTGGTCTTCTGCGGCGCCGTTGCCGTTTCCGGCCGGATCAGACCGGCCGGTTCGCAGCGAATCCCCAACCGATCCCGGAGACAACCGTGTCCGAGCCATCCAGCGAACACTCCAGACCCCCACGCCCGCAGAAGGTGGCCGTCGTCGCAGAGATCCGCGAGCGGCTGGCCGCCGCCCAGGGCGCGGTGCTGACCGAGTACCGCGGCCTCGACACCGCGGCGATGGCTGCACTGCGCCACTCTCTCGCCCCCCACGGCGGCAGCTACAAGGTGTACAAGAACACCCTGATCCGGCTGGCGACCCGCGAGTTGGGGATCGAATGCGAGCATCTGCTGGTGGGCCCGACTGCCGTGGCGTTCGTGGAGCCCCTCGCCGACGGGCGCCCCGGGGACACCGCCGCGGTGGCGAAGGCCCTGTTCGATTTCCAGCGCAGCGACAAGAGGCTGGTCGTCAAGGGCGGCCTGCTGGGCCCGAACACCGTCGGACCCGAGGCGGTGGAGCACCTGTCCAAGCTGCCCCCCGCCGAGCAACTCCAGGCGCAGTTCGCCGGTGCCCTGGCGAGCCCGATGCGGAAGATGGGGATGCTGCTCGGAGCGCCGCTGCAGGAGTTCGCAGGCCTGGCGGCCGCGCCCGCCCGCAGCTTCGCCGGTCTGCTCCGGGCACTGATCGACGAGCGCTCGGCGAGCTGAGAGCGCTCGCCGGCTCGTAACGCCCGCCGGAGAGGCCGGCGGCAACAGACAAGCGCAGAACACCACGGTAAGGAGAACCACCATGTCCAAGGTCGACGAAGTCCTCGACACCATCAGCGCCATGACGGTGCTGGAACTGAGCGAACTTCTCAAGGAGTTCGAGGAGCGCTTCGGCGTCACCGCGGCGGCACCCGTGGCGGCGATGCCCGTGGCGGCTCCGGCGGCCGGCGCCGCCGATGCGGCCCCCGACGAAGAGGAGCAGACCGCTTTCGACGTCGTGCTCTCCGAGGTTGGCGAGAAGAAGATCCAGGTCATCAAAGAGGTGCGTGCCCTCACCAACCTGGGTCTGAAGGAGGCCAAGGAGTTGGTCGACACCGCTCCCCAGCCGGTGCTGCAGGGCGTACCGCGCGAGGAGGCCGACGGGGCCAAGGAAGCCCTCGAGGCCGCCGGCGCCGTCATCCAGATCTCTTAGTCCCGGCGGGGAGATCAGCGAGAAAATCCGAGCCGGATCGCGCTCTCGGGTTGTCCCCGGCGCCGCCGGGCACTACAGTAGACGCGCCGTGCCGCCGCTTCCCGCGTAGTCATCCCCGTTTTCGGCTGTCCGGAAACTCGGGTTCTCAACCTCGTGGCACCGTCGCGCGTCCCCAAGTCGGTCATGTGCTTCCCCAGGAGTGAGACGTGGCATCTCCAGCTGTCGCTCGCCAGCGCTACTCGTTCGGCAATCTCGAGGAGGTTCTCGATCTTCCCGATCTGATTGCCATCCAGCGTGATTCCTTCGACTGGTTCCTCAAGAAGGGCCTGGCGGAGGTCTTCGCAGACATAAGTCCCATCAAGGACTACTCCGAGAACCTGCTCCTGGAGTTCGAATTCGATCCCGATGACGAATTCCTCCTCATGGAGCCGAAGTTCTCCGTGGAGGAGTGCAAGGAAAAGGACATGACCTACAGCGCGCCGGTCTTCGTGCGGGCGCGCTTCCTGAACCGCCACACCGGCGAGATCAAGGAGCAGGTGGTGTTCATGGGGGACTTCCCCAAGATGACCCCCAAGGGCACCTTCATCATCAACGGCACCGAGCGGGTGGTGGTGTCGCAACTCGTCCGCTCGCCCGGGGTCATCTTCCAGCCCGGCGAGCGCTACCGGCTGCGGAACATGTCCAAGCACCAGCTCGTGACCGGGACGATCCACCCCTACCGGGGGGAGTGGATCGAGTTCGACGTCGAGCACCGGCCCGGCCGAGACGTCAGCGCCGGGGTGCGGGTGGCGCGCAAGCGCCGCCTCAGCCTGTTCACGTTCCTGACGGCGCTGGGATTCGGCGACGAGGACGTCTATCCCGGGTTCTTCGACCGGTTCGTGGCCTACTTCGACTTCCTGGCCCCGCAGTGGGAGAACGAGAAGAGCCACGAGATGTCTCGTGACGACGCCCTCATCGAGATCTACAAGCGGGTGCGCCCCGGCGACCAGCCCAGCGCCGAGGCGGCCCGCGCCTATTTCGCCGGCGCCTACTTCGATCCGCGTCGCTACGACCTCTCGCGGGTGGGCCGCTACAAGCTGAACCGCAAGCTCGGCAGGGAGATCGAGCGCATCGGGGAGATCTTCGACATCGACCTCGAGGTCCCGGTGCCCGATCAGCCCACGCTGAGCGTCGCCGAGCTGCTGGCGACCGCCACCTACCTGCTGCATCTGGTCCGCTACGAGCAGGGCTACCGGCTCGATGACCAGGACCACTTCGCCAACCGCCGGATCCGCTCGGTCGGCGAGCTGATCCAGAACCAGGTGCGGATCGGCCTCTCGCGCATGGAGCGGGTCGTGCGAGAGCGCATGACCACCCAGGACATGGAGGCCATCACGCCCGAGACGCTCATCAACATCCGCCCGGTCGTGGCCGCCATCAAGGAGTTCTTCGGCACCAGCCAGCTCAGCCAGTTCATGGACCAGGTGAACCCCCTGTCGGGTCTGACGCACCGGCGCCGGCTCTCGGCGCTGGGACCCGGCGGCCTGTCGCGGGAACGCGCCGGCTTCGAAGTCCGGGACGTGCACTTCAGCCACTACGGCCGGATGTGCCCCATCGAGACGCCCGAAGGCCCCAACATCGGCCTGATCGGGGCGCTCGCCACCTACGGCCGGATCAACGAGCACGGTTTCATCGAGACGCCGTACCGGGTCGTGAGCGACAGCCAGGTGACCAACGAGGTGGAGTACCTCACCGCGGATGAGGAGGAGGAGTACGTGGTGGCGCAGGCCAACGCGCCGCTGAACCCCGACGGCACCTTCCGCAACCCCCGCGTGCTGGCGCGGCGCTCCCCGCAGGCCGCCTCCCTGGAGGACCTCAAGCTGCAGCTCGAGGAGGAGCACTTCTTCGGTGCCACCACCGAGATCGTCTTCGCCCCGCCGAGCGACATCGAGCGGATGGACGTGTCGCCCAAGCAGATCGTCTCGGTGGCGACCGCGCTCATCCCGTTCGTGGAGCACGACGACGCCAACCGCGCACTCATGGGCGCCAACATGCAGCGCCAGGCGGTGCCGCTGCAGCGAGCCGAGGCCCCCTACATCGGTACGGGCATCGAGGGCAGGGCGGCCCGCGACGCCGCCGACGTGATCCTCGCCCTCGATGACGGCGAGGTGATCGACCTCGATGGCCGGGGCATCACCATGCACTACGACAAGCTCGGCCAGGTGGTGCATCCCCTGGCGCGCTTCGCACGCTCCAACCAGGACACCTGCATCCGCCAGCACGCCTTGGTGCAGGCCGGCGACCGGGTCGTCGAGGGCGAGCTCCTGGCTGACGGGCCGTCCTCGGACCACGGCGAGCTGGCGCTCGGCAAGAACGTCCTCGTGGCGTACATGTCCTGGGAGGGGTACAACTTCGAGGACGCCATCATCGTCAGCGAGCGGCTGGTGCGCGACGACGTGCTCACGTCCATCCACATCCACGAGCATGAGATCGACGCCCGCGAGACCAAGCTCGGGGCCGAGGAGATCACCCGGGACATTCCCAATCTCTCCGACGAGGTGCTCGTCGACCTCGACGACGAGGGCCTCGTGCGCGTCGGCGCCGAGGTGGGACCGGGCGACATTCTCGTCGGCAAGGTCACCCCGAAGGGTGAGACCGAACTGACGCCCGAGGAGCGCCTGCTGCGCGCCATCTTCGGTGAGAAGGCTCGCGAGGTGCGCGACACCTCGCTGAAGGTCCCCCACGGCGATGCGGGGAAGGTGATCGACGTGAAGGTCTTCCGCCGGGAGGAGGACCACGAACTGCCGCCGGGCGTGAACGAGTTGGTGCGCGTCCACGTGGCGCAGAAGCGCAAGATCAGCGTCGGCGACAAGCTGGCCGGCCGTCACGGAAACAAAGGCGTGATCGCAAGGGTCCTGCCTGTCGAGGACATGCCATTCCTGGCCGACGGCACCCCCGTGGACGTCATCCTGAACCCCCTCGGCGTGCCCTCGCGGATGAACGTGGGCCAGATTCTCGAGGCGCACCTCGGGTACGTGGCCCGCTGGGGATGGCAGATGAACGGCGAGGCGACCGGCGACGAGCCGGTGCGCGGTACCGAGACGAAGACCCGCCCGAACACGCCGCCGTCGGTGTTCATCGAGACGCCCGTCTTCGACGGCGCTCGCTGGGACGACGCCCCGACGCTCGGCCCGACCGGCGACAAGCCGTCCATCCGCGCGCTGCTGGAGAACATGCGCCCGGAATCCCCCGACGGGGAGCGCCTGGTCGGCGCCGACGGCAAGACCGTGCTCTACAACGGCCGGACCGGCGAACCCTTCGACCAGCGGGTCACTGTGGGCTACGCCTACATCCTCAAGCTCGCCCACCTGGTGGACGACAAGATCCATGCGCGTTCCACCGGTCCGTACTCGATGATCACCCAGCAGCCACTGGGAGGAAAGGCGCAGTTCGGGGGTCAGCGGTTCGGCGAGATGGAGGTCTGGGCGCTCGAGGCCTACGGGGCCGCCTACTGCCTGCAGGAGCTGCTGACCGTCAAGTCCGATGACGTGCTGGGGCGTGTCAAGGTCTACGAGGCGATCGTCAAGGGCGCCAACATGCCCGATCCCGGCATCCCCGAGAGCTTCAAGGTGCTCATCAAGGAGATGCAGGCCCTGTGCATGGAGGTGGAGGTCTACTCCAGCGCCGGCGAGGAGATCGAGATCAAGGAAATCGACGAGGACATCTACTGGACCACCGAGGAGCTGGGCATCGACATCTCGCGCCCGGAGCGGGGGTCCGACGAGGAGGATGCCCGTCGCGAAGCCGAACGCCGGGCGCGTGAGCTCGCCGGCGACCGACCGGCCTACGCCGGCAGGAGGGAGATGTAGGGATGGAGCAGAATCGCCGCAACACCTCCAGCGCCCTCGACGTCAACGAGTTCGGGCGTCTCCGCATCGGTCTGGCCACGGCGGACTCGATCCGCACGTGGTCCAACGGTGAGGTGAAGAAGCCCGAGACGATCAACTAC
Source organism: bacterium (assembly GCA_028824415.1). GTDB lineage: Bacteria > Actinomycetota > Acidimicrobiia > Acidimicrobiales > CATQHL01 > VXNF01. The sequence continues at coordinate 31,449 of JAPPDX010000026.1, forward strand.
CGGACGCTGAAGCCGGAGAAGGACGGGCTCTTCTGCGAGAAGATCTTCGGCCCCCAGAAGGACTGGGAGTGCACCTGCGGGAAGTACAAGCGCATCCGCTTCCGGGGCATCATCTGCGAGCGCTGCGGCGTGGAGGTCACCCGCACCAAGGTGCGCCGCGAGCGCATGGGCCACATCGAGCTGGCCGCGCCGGTCGTGCACATCTGGTACCTGCGCGGCACCCGCTCGTGGCTGGCGTACCTGCTCACGGGGACCGAGCCCCGCGAGGAGGTCAAGGCCAAGCAACTCGAGAAGGTCGTCTACTTCGCCGCCCACCTGGTGGTGCGCGTGGACGCCGAGCGCCGCGACACCGAACTGAGCGACCTGGAACGGGACATGCACGAGGAACTGCGGATCGTGCGCACCGAGTTCGAGGAGCGGCGCGACGAGATCCAGCAGGCCCTCGAGGAGGAGCTCGAGGAACTGGAGGAGAGCGGCGGCTCCGGCGCGGACCTCCGCAACCGTCGAGCCGCGGCGGAGCGTGAACTGGAGGAGCTCGAAGAGCTGCGGGTCGAGGAACTCGAGAGGATCCAGAACGCCTTCGAGGTCTTTAAGGATCTCCACCCTCGCCAGATCATCGAGGACGAGGAGCTCTGGAGCGAGCTCACGTACCGGTACCAGGACTACTTCGAGGGCGGGATGGGGGCCGACGCCATCGCCCAGCTCATCGACGAGTCCGACTTCGACGCCCAGGAAGAGGAATTGCGGCTGATGGTGTCGCCCCCCGAGGGCACCAAGCCGCTGTCCGCGCAGCGCAAGCACAAGGCGATCCGCCGCCTACGGATCGTGAGCGCCTTCAACACCCGCGACGAGCACGGCCGCCGGATCAACGACCCCCGGGCGATGATCCTGGACGTGGTCCCGGTGATCCCGCCGGATCTCCGTCCCATGGTGCAGCTCGACGGCGGCCGCTTCGCCACCTCGGACCTCAACGATCTCTACCGGCGCGTCATCAACCGGAACAACCGCCTGAAGCGCCTGCTCGACCTGGGTGCGCCCGAGATCATCGTCAACAACGAGCGGCGGATGCTGCAGGAGGCCGTGGACGCCCTGTTCGACAACGGTCGCCGGGGCCGTCCGGTCACCGGACCGGGCAACCGCCCGCTGAAGTCGCTCTCGGACATGCTGAAGGGCAAGCAGGGTCGGTTCCGGCAGAACCTCCTGGGCAAGCGCGTGGACTACTCGGGACGCTCGGTCATCGTCGTGGGTCCCACGCTCAAGTTCCACCAGTGCGGTCTGCCGCGTCTCATGGCCCTGGAGCTGTTCAAGCCGTTCGTCATGAAGAACCTCGTGGAGCAGGAGCTGGCCCCCAACATCAAGTCGGCCAAGCGCATGGTCGAGCGTCGCCGCTCCGCTGTCTGGAGTGTCCTGGAGGAGGTCATCAAGGAGCACCCCGTGCTGCTGAACCGGGCGCCCACGCTGCACCGTCTCGGCATCCAGGCTTTCGAGGCCGTGCTCGTGGGCGGCAAGGCCATCCAGATCCACCCGCTGGTCTGTGCGGCCTTCAACGCCGACTTCGACGGCGACCAGATGGCCGTGCACCTGCCGCTGTCGGCGGAGGCGCAGGCGGAGGCCCGCTTGCTCATGCTGTCGGCCAACAACGTCCTGTCGCCGGCTCACGGCTCACCGCTCGTGACGCCCACCCAGGACATGATCATCGGCACCTACTACCTCACCCTCATGGATCCCGAGGGCCGGGGCGCGGGGCGCATCTTCCGCGATCCCGACGAGGTGCTGTTCGCCTACGAGGCCGGGCTGGTCGACCTCCACGCGCCCATCGAATACCGCGTGCCCGAGCTGCAGCGGCCCGCCGCAGCCGGCGAGGATGCGGCCGAGGGCAACGGGAAGGTCACCTATGAGCCCACCACGGTCGGGCGCATCCTGCTGAGCCAGCAACTGCCCGACGACTTCGGATTCATCAACGAGGAGTTGAGGCGACCGGCGGTGGGCCGGGTCGTTGAGCGCCTCGCCCGGAACTATCCCAAGGCCGAAGTGGCGCGCAGCCTCGACGGCCTGAAGGACCTGTGCTTCCGGTTCGCCACCCAGTCGGGCCTCACGATCTCCCTCGACGACATCAAGGTTCCGGCGGACAAGCCGAGGATCCTGGAGCGCAGGGAGCGGCAGGCCCAGTCCACCGAGAACCAGTTCCGCCGCGGGATCATCTCCGACGGCGAGCGGCGCCAGAAGGAGATCGAGACCTGGCTGGAGGCCACCCAGGAGGTTCAGGACGAGATGGTCGACGCCCTGCGGGGCGAGGGCCTCAACCCCCTCAACATGATGGTCGACTCCGGCGCCCGCGGGAACATGATGCAGCTCCGCCAGATCGCCGGCATGCGTGGCGTGGTGGCCAATCCCCGCGGCGACATGATCTCCCGGCCGATCAAGTCCAACTTCCGCGAGGGTCTGTCGGTGCTGGAGTACTTCATCTCCACGCCGGGCGCCCGCAAGGGACTCGTGGACACGGCGTTGCGCACCGCCGATTCGGGCTATCTCACCCGTCGCCTCGTGGACGTGGCGCAGGAGTTGATCATCAACGACGAGGATCCGTTCGAGAACAACGAACCGGTGCCGGGGATCCACATCGACCTTCGCTCCGGCGACCGGCCGCTCGAGGTTCGCCTGCTGGGCCGGGTTTTGGCCGACAGCGTCACGCTCACCGACGGGACGGTGATCGAGGCCGGTGAGATGGTGACGCGCCAGCTCATGGAACGACTCGCAGCCGAGTCCGGCCTGGACCGGGTGCGCGTGCTGTCACCGCTGACCGACAACTCCCTGCAGGGGATCTCCGCCAAGTCCTACGGCATGTCGCTCGCCACCGGGGCCCTCATCGAGACGGGTGAGGCTGTGGGTGTGATCGCCGCCCAGTCCATCGGCGAACCCGGCACCCAGCTCACGATGCGGACCTTCCACACCGGCGGCGCCATGGAGTTGGGACGGTCGGTGAGTGATATCGCCCGCGGCCTGCCCCGTGTCGTGGAGCTGTTCGAGGCTCGAACCCCCAAGGGCAAGGCGACGCTGGCGAGAAGCTCGGGTGTCCTGCGGGTGGACGAGCCGGACGGTCAGCAGCAGCGGCTGCGGGTGACCGCCCCCGACGGGACCGAGGAGAAGCACCTCGCCGTCGTGGGGGCGCGCCTGGAGTTCGCCGACGGTGACGAGGTGGACGCCGGAGACGTGCTCGTCGAGGGCAACGTCGACCCGAAGGAACTGCTGGAGATCAAGGGTCTGCGCGCCGTGCAGCAGTACCTCGTGGACGAGGTGCAGGCCGTTTACCGCGAGCAGGGTGTGTCGATCCACGACAAGCACATCGAGCTGATCGTGCGCCAGATGACCCGGCGCGTGCTGGTCCAGGAGTCCGGCGATTCGGACTTCCTGCCCGGCGAGCGGGTGGACGCCCGGCGCTACCGCGACGCCAACCGCCAGCTCATCACCGAGGAGAAGCGTCCGGCACAGGGACGTCCCGAATTGATGGGCATCACGAAGGCCTCGCTGGCAACCGATTCGTGGCTCTCCGCCGCCTCCTTCCAGACGACCACGCAGGTGCTCACCGAGTCCGCCATCGAGTCGCGCAGCGACGATCTGAGCGGGCTCAAGGAGAACATCATGATCGGCAAGCTGATCCCGGCGGGCACCGGAATCGCCAAGTACCGGAACGTCCGACCTCATGCCCCCGAGTACGTTCCGATGGAGGTCTACTCCGAGGAATATGACGAGTTCACGGAGGGTTACGCGGACGTCTTCGGGGTGCTTCCCGAGACCCACGAAGAGGCTGAGGCGAGTGACGCGCCGGAGTTCGCGGCCGAGACTGCGGGGTTGTGAAGGCCGCCGCCCGCTCGTAGTCTGCAATGTCGGCTTCGGCCTGTCCCCCCGGACGCGTTCGCCGAGAAATACGCCGCTGAAGGCGCGTGGTCGAGCCCGGGGCGGCCCACGAAGCGTGGACCGTTACCTGGCCCGTACGGCGCAGTGGTTCCCTACGGGCACCACCCGCAAACCTGCAACCGATTCCCGTCACCCCCGGTGACCGACCATCCCAGGAGCCCTTCGCAACCGTGCCCACCATCCAGCAACTCGTGCGCAAGGGACGCCGGTCGAAGTCCCGCAAGGACAGTACGCCGGCTCTGAAGGGCGCGCCCCAGCGGAGGGGGGTGTGCACCCGCGTCTACACCACCACCCCCAAGAAGCCCAACTCGGCGCTACGCAAGGTCGCCCGCGTGCGTCTCACGAGCGGTATCGAGGTGACGGCCTACATCCCCGGCGAGGGCCACAACCTGCAGGAGCACTCGATCGTGCTGGTTCGCGGCGGCCGGGTGAAGGACATCCCCGGTGTGCGCTACAAGGTCATCCGCGGAGCCCTGGACTCCAGCGGTGTGGACGAGCGCCGGCAGGCTCGCAGCCGCTACGGCGCAAAGAAGGACTGACGAGATGCCCCGGCGAGGTCCACCTCAGCGTCGCGAGCTTCCGTCTGATCCGGTCTATGACTCGGTGCTGGTCACCCAGTTCGTCAACAAGGTGCTCCAGCGCGGGAAGCGCTCGCTGGCCGAGCGCATCGTCTACGACGCACTCGAGACCGTCGGCGAGCGAACCGGGGCCGAGCCGGCCGTCGTCCTCAAGCGCGCCGTCGAGAACGTGAAGCCTCAGTTGGAGGTGCGCAGCCGGCGGGTCGGCGGCGCCACCTATCAGGTTCCCGTCGACGTGCGGCCGCGCCGGCAGACCACGCTGGCGATCCGCTGGATCGTCGGGTACGCCCGAGACCGCCGCGAGCGCACCATGTCGGCGCGCCTGGCCGGAGAGTTGCTCGACGCCTCCAACAACACCGGGGCGTCCATCAAGCGCAAAGAGGACCTCCACAAGATGGCGGAGTCCAACAAGGCCTTCGCCCACTATCGCTGGTAGTGGGAGCGCGATTGCAATGGTTGTCTGATCATGGACGCACCTGACCGTCACCGCGCCTGAATAACTTCCGACCGGTTCGGTGACGTGCTCACCGCCGGTCACCGGGGCCCGATCCCGGCGGCCCCGATCCTTGCAGCGGAGAACTGCATCATGTCTCCACATCCCCTCGAACGAACCCGCAACATCGGCATCATGGCCCACATCGACGCGGGCAAGACCACGACGACCGAGCGCTTCCTGTACTACGCCGGGGTGAACTACAAGCTCGGCGAGGTGCACGACGGCGCCGCCACCATGGACTGGATGGCCCAGGAACAAGAGCGGGGCATCACCATCACCGCCGCCGCCACCCACTGCATCTGGCGTGACAGTCGCATCAATATCATCGACACACCCGGCCACGTGGACTTCACCATGGAGGTGGAGCGGTCGCTGCGCGTCCTCGACGGCGCCGTAGCGGTCTTCGACGGTGTGGCCGGCGTGGAGCCGCAGACCGAGACGGTCTGGCGCCAGGCGGACCGCTACAACGTGCCCCGCATGTGCTTCGTCAACAAGCTCGACCGCACCGGCGCAGACTTCTTCTTCTGCGTGGGGAGCATCAGCGAGCGGCTGAACTGCACGCCGCTGGTGCTGCAGGTGCCGATCGGCGCCGAGTCCGACTTCCGCGGCGTCGTCGACCTGCTGGAGATGCGCGGGCTCGTATGGAACACCGCCGACTTGGGGGCCACCTGGGAGGAAATCGAGGTGCCCCCCGAGCTGGTCGACCTGGCCGAGTCGAAGCGCGCCGAGATCATCGACCAGGTCAGCGCCATCGACGACGCCGTTCTGGAGAAGTACGTGGCCGAGGAGCCGATCACCGCGGACGACCTGCGTCCGGGCATTCGCCGCGGCACCCTGTCGGGAGAGTTCGTGCCGGTGCTCTGCGGCTCGGCGTTCAAGAACAAGGGCGTCCAGCCGCTGCTCGACGCAGTCGTGGACTACCTCCCGTCCCCGCTCGACCTACCGCCGGTGGAGGGCACCGATCTGCGCGGCGACGGCGTGCTGGTCCGGGGAACCGATGAGGCCGAGCCGTTCGCGGCACTGGCCTTCAAGATCATGTCCGATCCGCACGTGGGGCGGCTCACCTACTTCCGCGTCTACAGCGGCAAGATTGCCAAGGGCGATCAGGTGCTGAACAGCCGGACCGGTCGCACCGAGCGCATCTCCCGTCTCCTGGAGATGCACGCCAACGACCGCCTCGACCGCACCGAGGTGGGCGCCGGAGGCATCGTGGCCGGGGTCGGCTTCAAGAACACCCGCACTGGCGACACGCTCTGTGACAAGAAGCATCCGATCCTGCTCGAGCAGTTGGAGTTCCCCGAATCGGTGATCGACGTCGCCGTCGAACCCAAGTCCAAGGCCGACCAGGATCGCCTGTCCAAGGCCCTGCAGGCGCTCGCCGAGGAGGATCCCACGTTCCGGGTGCGAACCGACGCCGACACGGGTCAGACCATCATCGCCGGCATGGGTGAACTGCATCTCGAGGTGATCGTCGATCGGATGCTGCGGGAGTTCAAGGTCGACGCCGCGGTGGGACGACCGCAGGTGGCCTACCGGGAGACGCTCACCGCACCGGTCCTCGAGCACACCTACATGCATCGCAAGCAGACCGGCGGCCTCGGGCAGTTCGCCGTCATCTGCGCATCCATCGAGGCACTGGGACCGGGCGAGGAATTCGAGTTCATCGACGAGGTCAAAGGTGGGGCGATCCCGCGGGAATACATCCCGGCGGTGGAGGACGGCATACGCGAGGCGCTCACCACAGGCGTCCTCGCCGGCTTCGCAACCGTCGGGGTCCGGGTCATCCTGAACGACGGCAGGTACCACGATGTGGACTCGTCGGAGATGGCCTTCAAGATCGCGGCCGTGCAGTGGTTCCGGGAGGCCGCGCTCAAGGCCTCTCCCGTCCTGCTCGAGCCGGTCATGGGCACCGAGGTCGTGGTGCCCGAGCGATTCCTGGGCGACGTCGTGGGTGACATCAACAGCCGCCGCGGGCGGGTGCTGGCGACCGAGCAGCGCGGCACGAATCAGGTTGTGAACGCTGCGGTGCCGCTTGCAGAGATGTTCGGATACGCTACCGACCTGCGTTCGCGCACTCAGGGGCGAGCTACCTACACCATGCAGTTCGACTCCTACCAGCAGGTGCCGGTGTCCGTGCAGGAGACGATCGTCTCCCGCGTGCGCGGCATCTGACCAACCGAGGATCCTGCCGCCGCCGCGGACGCACCGCCGGGGCGTGCCGCGCAGCCGGATCACCCGAAACCCGTAGGCGAACCCAGCAGAACCGCAACCGAAACGGAGCATCAGGAGCGAGAAATGGCCAAGGAAGTCTTCCAGCGTTCGAAGCCCCACATCAACGTGGGGACCATGGGGCACATCGACCATGGCAAGACGACACTGACCGCCGCCATCACGCGGGTCCTGTCCGAACGCGATCCGGAGTCCACCCAGTTCACCGACTTCGATTCCATCGACAAGGCTCCCGAGGAACGCGAGCGGGGTATCACCATCAACGTCGCACATGTGGAGTACGAGACGCCCAACCGGCACTACGCCCACGTCGACATGCCCGGCCACGCCGACTACATCAAGAAC
>JAPPDX010000001.1 GCA_028824415.1 bacterium
AGCCGACCCCCGAGGTGGCGCCGAACCATTCCACGATCAGCAGGCTGTTCCAGCCGGTCATGAAGGCCAGGCGCAGGCCGGTGAAGGCGCTGGCACGGGTACCGCCGAGCAGCAGATGGCTCAGCCGCCGACCCGCCGGCACGCCGAACGAGCGACTCATCTCGATGAGGCCGGGGTCGACGCTGCGCACACCGGCGCTGAGGTTGATCGCCATGAACGGCACGGCGGTGAGGACCACGGCCAGGATGGGGCCCGACGAGGACAGGCCGAACCACAGCGAGGCCAGGAACGCCCACACCACCGCAGGCAGTGCCAGCAGCACCAGCACGGTGTCGTTGAACAGCCCGCGGGCCCAGCGGGAGGCGCCGATCGCCAGCCCGAGCACGGCCCCGGCGGGGATGCCGATCACGAGGCCGATGGCGTAGCGCTGCAGGCTGAGACTCAGCGGGCCCCAGAACTCCCCGGTCAGTGCCCCGCCGTGGGAGCCACCGGTGATCTCGGTGATCATGAAGCGGACGATCTCGTCGATGCCCGGCACCCGGGTGTTGGTCCAGGTGACCCACTGCCAGATGAACAGCAGCACCCCGAGGGCCAGCAGACGGATGAACCAGGGCCGCCGCAAGAGGCCGCGCGCCGTCAGCGGGCCCTTGGCGACGGGTTGGGCGTCCTGCTGGCGGAGGCCGGGAAGTCCCTGGTAGGCGTGTATCTCGCTCATAGCGTCGTTCCCACCTCCGGGGTGCGCCAGCGCGAGAGCCGACGCTCGATCTGTCGGAAGATGAGGTTCTCGATCAGCAGCATGATCACGATGAACAGCACGGCCCAGGCGAGCATGCCGCGGATGTCGTAGCTCTCGAAGCTGCGGCGGATCTGGAAGCCGATCCCCTCGGAGGCGGCGAAGACCTCGGTCAGGAGTTCCATACGCCAGGCAACGGCGAACGCCAGGCGGGCGCCGCTGAGGATCGACAGCAGCGAGGACGGCACGAGGATGCCGGTGATGATCTGCGACCGGGTCCGGCCGAACGACTCGCTCATCACGATGAGCCGGCGGTCCACGCCGGTGAGGCCCTGCGCGAGGTTCATCGTGATGTACGGCGTCGCCACCAGCATGGCGTTGACGATGGGACCCATCGGCGAGATTCCCAGCACGATCAGCGAGAGAATGGCGAAACTCACCGTCGGCACACTGACGATGAACAGCAGCAGGCTGCCAAGCAGGCGCCGCCACCACGTGCTGTAGGCGATCAGCAGCCCCAGACCGACACTCAACACCAGTGCAAGCAGGAACCCCGCCACGACCCGCAGGATGCTGGCCTGGACGTTGGTGCTGAAGTCGCGGGTGGTGAGCACATTCCACGCCTCGGTCACCACGATGTGCGGCTGCGGCAGCTGCTGGGGCGTGAAGACGAAGCGCGCCACCAGGTACCACACGGCGACGAAGACGACCCAGCCGGCAACGACGCTGAGGCGGTAGGCCCAGCGGGCCCACACGGCCCGGCGCAACTCCTTGACCGAGAGTTCCGAGACGCTCTCGGGGGTGATGGTGGTTGCCGTGGACACGTCTAACCTCCCGACCCGTCAGCGGGTGCGTCGCTTCCCGGTGGCTGGACGATGTAGATCTCCGGTGCGGTCGCGTCCGCGGGCACCAGCCCGAGGTCTCGCAGCCGGTGGAACGCGAACTTGTGCGTCTCGGCCTCCTGGTCGCTGATGTAGACCGAGCGCACGATCCAGTCGTGCGCCGCGACGTAGTCCGCCAGCCAGGCGATCTCGGCGTCGCTCTCGACCGAGAAGTGATGCGGGTAGTCGGCCACGATCTGCGCCTTGTTCTCGCTCCAGGCGGTCACGCCCTCCTGCCAGAGGCTGAGCAGGGCGTCGACGGCGTGCTGGTTGGCGGCGTACCACGCCTTGTCGGTGACGAACGCGTCGGCGATGGCCACGAGCCCCGCTCCCAGGTCCTCGCCGGCGAGTCCGCCGGTGGTGTGGAGTTCCGCGGCCGACTTGCCGTCGTAGAGAGCCCGGAGCCGTCCGGAGGCGAGGAACGGCACGCTGTAGTCGGGCGTGCAGACGCAGGCGTCGACATCGCCGCGCATCACCAGGTCGGCGACGCTGGCCGGCTCGACGGTCACGAGATCGAAGTCGGGGCTGTCCTGGCTGAAATCCAGGCCGTAACGCGCCTCGGCGATGAGACCCCACAGCAGCGTGGAGGCCAGCGAGCTCTCCACGGCGATGCGCCGTTCCACGAGGTCCTCGAGGTTCTCGGCCCGCGAGGTCCGCCGCACCGCCAGGATGCTGCGATCGGTGGTGTACTTGCCGATGATCACCGGGTCTCGCCCGGGTTCCTCGGTGAACTTGGGCACGTCGAGGGCGTTGATGAGAACCACGTCGGCGTGCCCGCCGGCGAAGGCGGCGAACTGGTCGAAGGCGTTGGAGGCCTCGATGCGCACGTTGTGGCTCTGCTCCCAGGCGGCGCGGGCGCCGGAGTCCTCCAGCCATTGCCAGATCGGGTCGGGCGCCAGCGCCAGCCGGATGACGGCGGGCTCCGCGGAGGCCCGCTGAGGCTCAGCCGCCACCCCGGCGACGGTCGTTGCGGTGGACAGGTTGGAGACCCCATCTCCCCCACCGGCGCCGCAGGCGGACGCCACCAGCGTCGCCGCCAGCGCGGTCGACAGCACGGCTCTCGGGACGCGGCGATCGGTCTTCACGTCACTACTCCGGCTCTGTCTCGTGGGTTGCGTGGGCCTCCAGGGCTTCCGCGTCGACGAACCAGTCGGTCAGGGGGCGCATGCATCCCCAGTCGTTGAGCACGCAGGTGGGATCGGCGCTGAGCACCCGGAAGCTGTCCGAGCCGTAGGGGTCGCCGTCGGTGAAGTGCAGGTGCTGACCGTGGGCGGTCACGTACTTGGTCTCCTGCAGCTCGGCCAGGAAGGCCTCCCGGGTCAGCGGTCCGCTCACCCGCGAGGCGGCACTGAACACCACGTCGAGGTAGTCGCAGGTTGCGGTGAGCAGGCTCCAGGCGTCGGTGTGGTAGCGGTGGCTGAAGGGCTCGGCGGCGGTCCCGGTGTTGCGCAGGCTGAGGCAACCCCGGTCGAGCCCGTCGATGGGATCGTCGGCCGCCCGCCGGGAACTGATCTGCACGAGATTCTGTCCCTGCGCCTCGGGGGCGTCGGTCAGCACGATCAGCGAGAACTGCGAGTCGTTGGTGATCCACCTGGGGTGCCAGCCGATCGTCTCGGCGGCGCGCATGAGGCTGCGCACCGAGTCCCAGGAGGCGGTCGCCACGACGGTGTTGACGCCGGCGTCTCGCATGGCGGTGGCGGTCGAGATGAATTGCTGCCGCACGGCGGCGAGCAGTTCGCCCAACTCCGGCGGCATCGCTCCGACGGCGCCCGCGAAGACGCTGTCGTCGGGGTGGAAGAGGCGACCACCGGCAGCGCGGAACTGCTCCTCGATGACCACCACCGCGGTGCCGTACAGCGCCGCCGGGACGCCCGCCGAGGTGACCACGTTCAGCCCGAGGTCGCCGCTCACGTGCTCGAACGTGGCCTGCATCGAGGCCGCAGTGGCGTCCTCGGCGTAGAGCAGGCCGATGCCGTCGTCGCTGCCGAGCACGCCGGCATTCACGGCGGTCCGCAGACCGTTGTCGAGCAGGAACTCCTCCGATCCGTGGTCGACGACCAACAGTCCGGCGGTCTGGGCGAAGAACGCCTCGGGGAACTGGGCGTAGAGCCCCACGGTCGGGATCTGCCCCGCGAGGGTCAGGCAGCCGGCGATGTCCTGGCTGAGACCGAAGCCGAACAGCACGAGCGGCTCCTGCTGGGGCAGTTCGGCGCAGATGGCACCGATCTCCTCGGCTGGATTGGTGAAGCCGTACTCGTAGAACGCGAACTCGAAGCAGTTGCCGTTGATGCCGCCGAAGCTGTTGACCTGGTTGATGTAGGCGTCGAAGGTGCGGTCGAAGGAGTCGAAGACCAGCGCGCCGAGGCCGATCTCGCCGAGGCGGTTCACGTCGGGGGTGACGACGGCGATCTTGTGGGTCTCGGGCGCACCGGGGGTGCCCGGTGCGGGGCACGGCTCGCCGGCCTGCAGGGTGCCGCCGGCGGCGCTGATCCCTTCCCCGGGTCGGGAGGCCAGTGCCGCGGCATTGTCCTCGGCTATCTGCTCGGGGACGGTGACGGTGACTCCGGCCTGCTGCGCCCCGGGCGAGCCGTCTTCCCCGCTGCCGCAGGCGGCCGCCAGGATGCCGATGGCACCGAGGCCGGCCAACGCGATGAGCGCGCGCCGGTTCCGGGGCGCGCCCGTCCGAATTCGTCCCGGTGCGCGCCGCGTCGGCAGTGCTGGCTTCTCGGGTGTCATCAGTACCTCGAGGTCGTGTGCGTCTCGTCGGCGGCATCACTGAGGAGGTACGTGAGTTCCGGCCTCATGGCCTGCATGGCGACGATGTTCACGGCGATGGGATGCACGACGGCTCGGGAGTCCTCGTCGACGTGGACGCGCCAGGGCCAGCGGGCGGCCGGCGAAGACGTGGCACCGACGAGAACGAGCCGCGATCCGGGTGTGGTTGCGATCTGACCGGCACGCTGGAAGAGCAGGTCGTTGCCGGGTCCGACCACGAGAACGTCGATGGAGCCCGCCCCGGAGTGCCCCGGTGAGTGCGCGGTGGAGAGCAGGTGCTCGAGTTGGGGCGAGTCGAAGCTGGTGGTATGGATGCGCTCCCAGCCCGGCCCGACGGGGGAGCTGACGCCGACGGTGACGATGCGGATGTCGCCGGCGAGCGGCGACGAGCCGAGCGTCTCGACGATGGACGTGAGCAGGCTGGCCGTCGGGTTGCCGGGACCCGAGACGGCGAGGCAGCCGATCTCCTCGATGTTCAGCAGGAGCGGGCCTTCGGCCGTGTCGCCGATGGGCACCAGGGCGGGGCACAGCGAGGGCCCGCGGCCGACCGCGTCGAGTTGCTCGACCGTGATGCCGCGAGGCAGTTCGAGGACGTAGCCCCCCGTCGCGACCTGCCAGCCTTCGGGTGCTTCGACAGGCTGGTCGAGCAGCACTTCGAAGCCGTACGTGCCGACGCGCACGCAGACGACGCGGGGCTTCGGCTTCAGTTGGGCGACGGTCACCGCCCGCAGATGGCGCATCGCCGCCTCGATGAGGCGCAGCGAATCCATGCGGGCGGTCTGCTCGAGGGACAACTCGAGCGGGTCGGGCTCCGCACCGGCCCGCCTGGACCCGCGACGGCGGAGCCTGCCCAGCTGCCAGAGCATCATGGCGTCACCGATCGCGGTGCCGGCGAGGGCGCGCTGGGAGGACGCGACGACCTCCTCCACCGGAAGCTCGGCCGACGGGGTCGCGCCGGTCAGCGACGGCATGAAGGCCGGCAGCGGTGCATCCTCGCCCCCTTCGTGCACTGTCGCCGGGGGTTCAATGGGGCCGAGGTCGGGCATTCGGGGCACCGGCTCGAACCCGGGCGCGAGCGTGGTCGGCGGCTCGTAGCGGTATGGAGCCTGCGGCTCGTGCGTCGGAACGTCGGGAGGTGGCGCCGCAACAGGTGGCGGCGCAACGGGTGGCGGCGCCGCCGATGTCGGGGGAGGTGCCTCGTGAGTGGGGACGGGGGGCGTCGGAATCGGCACCTCGTAGCCCGGGATCGTGAGGGCATCCGCAGGCGCGGGCGCCTGCGCCGCGGCGGCGTACTGCTCGGGCTCGGGGGGAGGCTCATCGGTCGCGACGGCGTCGGGCAGATCGACCGGCGGCTCCCCTACCGCCGGCTCCTCCGGTGCCGGCTCCTCGATCGCGGGCTCCTCGGATGACACTTCGGCAGCCGGCTGATCCGGTTCGGGCGGTGTCTCGGGGTCAACCTCTGGCGCAACAGCCGGCGGCTCGGGATCGACCGGTTCGGGGACCTCCGGTTCAGCCAACTCCGGCTCGAGCAGAGCCTCGGCCTCCACCTCCGGCACATCAGCCGGCGGCTTGGGATCGACCGGTTCGGGGACCTCCGGTTCAGCAAGCTCCGGCTCGAGCGGGACCTCGGCGTCCGCCTCGGGCACACCCGCCGGCGGCTGGGGTTCGACCGGTTCAGCCGCCTCCGGCTCGGCGGGCTCCGGTTCGGGGGGGGCGCCGGGCGGCTGTGCCGCCGGCAGTATGGGCGGCTTGATTAATGGCTCGCCGGACTCCCCCAGCGCCTGCGGCGCGGCGGGGCCCATGTCGAGGTGCTGGGCACCGCTGGTGAGACCCCGCCAGAAAGGCACGACCTCCTCCGGGGACGGTTCACGTCCCCAAGCGGTGTAGAGGAACTTCTCGGCGAGAGTCCACAGGTAGACGGGGTCCGGCCGACCCCACGGCAGCGGGTCACCGGGGAGGGCGAGCGAGCTTCCGATCGGCAGGACCGTGTCGGGCTCGGCATCGGCTATCCCGGGATAGGCGGCATTGAGCGACCGGAGTTCCTGCCAGCGCGACGGCGTGTTGAGGAACTGGGCGGCGACGCTGCGGAGCGTGTCGTCGGCCCGGGTCATGTAGTACGCCCGGATCGGGATGATCATCGGCGGGTCGAGCGCCGGTTGCGTTGTCGAGTCGTGGAGGAACGGATGCTGTGGCACCGGCGCCGTCTCCACCGGCACCTCCTGGCGGCGCTCGACCGGCGGTGATTGGCGCTCGATGGTCACCTGCACCGAGGGTTCCTCGTAGGAGACCTCAGGACCGTCCGATGGCAGTGCCAAGTCCTGGAAGTCATCGGAGACGGGGCTCTCGAAGATCGGTGACACGCCGTGGTACCAGAGCTCCTCCGCGCCTTTCTTTCGACGTCTGGCGCGTCTTGCAGACCGATCTCCATCGGCCTCGTGGCGCCGGCCTCGACCACCCTTCATACGCAGTTTCATGAGCGCGCTAATCTACTGCTCATGACACTATTTCCAACACCTATACTACTTAGCGATCCCGACCAAGTCCGATCTGTCAGTCCGAGGAACGAGACCGACCGGCTGACCACACGCTCGAGATGTCGCGTCGTTATGTCGTGCGAGAGACTCCGATCTGTGCCGATTTGCAGCATGGCTACTCAACCTCCTGTCGGTGCAACACAAGAAGGGGCATGGATGCGGATACTTCGAGGATTCTTCGGTTGAGGATCCCGTACTTCATGTTGCGCCATGCCCTCCGCTCGCAGATCAGCAACATTCCCCTACAAGGGACACTCGCCGAGGTACTTGAGCTCGCTCGGGCTGTCGTCGGGGAGAACCAAGTACGCCTCGGCGGCTGCGGTGGCCTCGATCGGCTGCCGGTTGCGAAGCACGCGCAGCGTGGAACGGAAGGCGTACCCGCTTTCGACGGTGACCTGTACCCGGCTGCCGACGCAATCCAGGGAAGCGAGCTGGACCGCTTCCCCGTAGATGAGGGGATCCGTCCGGAGTCGGTCTCCGGCGGCGAGTTCGGCATCGGCGACGGTTCCGCCGCTGGCGATCGTCGCCGCCGCCACGCGTGCGGCCTCGTTGGCGGCGTGCAGGGCGTCCTGGCGCGCCGCGGTGAGGCGGGGGGCGTCGTAGGCGATCCCCCCGAGGAACAGCATCGCCGCCGCGATGATCGCGATGAACGGTGCGAAGGCCCCCCGCTCGTCGCGGCGGGACCAAAGGTTGAGAGGCCGCCGGGAGCGACAGCGGGACTGCACGTCACCCGCCCGAACGGGCCCGGAACGGATCGATCGAGGCTGTCCCGACGGCGGTCCGGCTCACGTTGACTCCTGGCAGGCCGACACCGCCGAGGACCTCCGGGGGAACCCTGCAGGTCACGATGACGTGCACACTCCCTCCCGGGGGCACGGGAGCCCGCTGGTCGCTCAGCAGCGGATCGCTGATTATCGGCACGTCGTTGCCCTCGACATCGGTGAAGATCGTCGTGCTGTCGGCGACGACGTCGTTGTTGCAATGGATGCGGTTGGAGGCCGCAGCGCTCTCCGCCGCCAGACCGGCGTGCACCACGGCTTCGGCGCTGTCGGTGTAGTGGCAGCAAAGTGCCGCTGACCTGGCCAATCGGTTGGCAGTGCTCTGCAGCGCCTGCTCGATCCGGGCCGAGCCGGTCAGCATCGACAGCGAGACGATCACGAGCATGAGCGGGACGAACATGATCGCCATCCCGATGGCGGTGCCCGAGCCGGTCTCGTCTCGCCGACACTTGCCGCTCAGCATTGCCAGGCATCGGCTGCTGTCAACAGGTGCGCCGGCACGTCGTCGAGTGGGCCGCACGCCCGGGCCGTGAGGTGCAGCTCGCCGAACAGCGGCGAATTGAACCCCCCGAAGGCGATCGCCGTCACCGAGCCACGCTCCGCTTCGACGATCACCACCGGAGTCCGGGTCTCGGCAGCCGCCGCCGAAGCGCCCGCCAGCGCCAGTCGCGCCGCCACGACGCCCTCGTTCTCACGAGCGTCCGGCGCCGCCGCCTGCGCGGCACTGACCGCAGCGTCCGCCGCCGACTGCACCGCCGTCCGAGCCATCGCCACAAGAACCACGTGCAACCCGATCATGATCGTGAGGAGCACCCCGACGAAAAGGATCGCAACAGGCAGCGCCTCACCGCGCGGACTACCACACCTGATCTTCCACGCACGCATCCGGGGCCACTCGACACACAACACGGGGCCTAGTCCCCGGCGGCGGAGTCCCCACATAGTGGCGCCCTGACCGTTCGAAGCGACTCGTCAACGATCGTATTGCTCGTCAGTGCTACCGCATTCTCGGCATGTCGCTAGCCGCACGTACCCTCACCTCTATCGTCAGTGTCACCATCGCCATTCGCGTCTGCATTCGCTCCTGGATTAGCCGTCCAGGTATGCCCGGCCGCCCTACACGACACTCCTGTTAGGTACTGTGCTGAAATATCGGTGTCCTGCCTTTGAAGATCCTCGACAGCTTGATCTCCGCGAGTTATCAGCACTCCAGCGATGGCACCGGCTATAGCCAATAGCACTACAATGATGATGACCGTCTGAAGGGCGATTCCTTGTGCGTCTGCAAGTAGCTCGGGGTGCCTGTTGCGCAGCGTCATGAACGCAACTCCGGCCAGTGTCGGTACGAGTAAGGAGAGAAGGATGATGGCGAGCATCTGTTGTTCCTTTCTTGATTGTGCTTGGGACTCGGATTCGATTTGGCTTTGCAGTCAGATGGTTGCTTCTAGCTCTACGGGGGCACCTCCAAAGCGATTCTTGACAAATCGACAAGACACCGAATAGAAGAATTTGAAATCGGAGCCATGCCGCTACAGCCCCGGTCCGCCGAGGGAAGCGCCGTCCATGATTCCGGCCAGAGGTGGGTAGCCCATGATGATCATGAAGGCGGCGCCGATGAGCGCCAAGGGGGCGCCCATCTTCTCGCCGGCGGAGGCGGCAGCGGCGTCGGCTTCGTGCATGGCCTTGGAGCGCGCCGCCTCGACCTGCGACAGGATGGTCTCGCGGGAGCCCGCCCCGGTGGTGCCGGCCAATTCGAGGGCGGCGCAGAAGGGGTCGAGAAAGCGCAGCCGGCGCCCGTCGGCCAGGCGGCGCAGCCCGGTCCACGGCGGCTCACCCCGGGCCGCGGAGACGCGTAGCGCGTCGCGCAGCGTCCTGAACACCGGCTGCTCGCTGTAGGAGGCTGCCGTCACCAGCGCCGCGAAGGTGTCGGAGCCGGCGGTCACCAACTGGCCGGCCAGTTCGAGCCACGACTCGGTGACCTGCTGGAAGTACTTGCGCTCCTTGTCGGCCTCGGTCTTCAGGAACGAGTCGGGCAGCCACCATCCGCCGAGCGCCCCCAGAGCGGCGGCCGCCACAAGGATGAGCGGCGGCAGGTCGAGGCCAAGGAGGCCGGCCAGGTACCCGCCGCCGCCGAGCAGTGCCGCACCCACGATGAGACCGGTGATCTTGGCCACAACGTGGCTCTCGAGGCTGCGGCCGACCATGCGTGCGTCCTGCACGAGCGAGGACTTGCCGCGCAGCTCCTGCTCCAGCCAACTCGTCATCCGGCGCAGTGATGCGCGCAGCGAGCGGCTCTCGCCGGCCTCCGCGGCTGCGGCGAGCAGCGCCGGCTCTTCCTCGCCGGGAGCGCGGCGAGGGAGGAACGCGAGGACCAGGAACAGCAGACCCAGCCCGCCGACGGCACCCATCAGGATGACCAACGAGGTCATGAGTCTTGAGCCCCGGCAGCAAGGGGTGAGGAGTCCACACCCTGTTCCTCATCCACCGACAGGAGGCGGATCGGCACGCCCGATTCGGAGAGCTTCAGCACCCAGAAGACGTTGCCGAAGATCAACACGCCGACCGCCAGGAGCACGACTTGGCCGATCGTGGAGCCGAACGGGTCGAAGAAGCCCCTGTTGAACACGAACATGAAGCCCACTGCGATGATCGTGACGAACAGGATGGCCGTCACCTGCGTCCAAGCCCGGCTGTTGGCGACCTCGTTGCGGCGGCGCATCTCCACCTCGTTGCGCATGCCTCGGGCGGTGCTCTCGAACGCCTCGGTGACCCGGGCGCCGGAGTCCCAGGCGATCTTCATGCCCAGCACCAGGCGATCGGCGAACGGCGAGCGCATCTCGGCGGCGAACCAGTCGAGCGCGGGCGGGAGGCCCACGGTGCGGGCCAGGGCCGTCATGTTTACGACGGCGGGTCGCAACTTGGCGGGGGCGTTCTCGGCGGAGAGGCAGACCGCCTCGAACAGCGAGCCGCTGGCGCCGACCAGGTCGCGCACCTGCTCGGCCCACTGCGAGTAGGCCTCGATCTCGTCGGTCACGGCCTGGCGCTTCCGCGGCGCTTGCAGCATGAGCGGACCCATGTAGCCGGCCATGGCCCCCAGCAGTCCGCCGACCGGCCAACCCGTGGCGTACCAGCCGCCCAGGCCGAGCGCCGCCGCCAGCACGAGTTGAAGCGCCCGGTCGGCGAGCGCCTTGCGCGCCTCGGCGCGGCTGCCCTTGGCGCGGAACTTCTTGAGGCGGGTCTGCTCCTCGTCCTTCGGGGGCTTGCGCCGGAAGCCCAGTGCCATGACGAGCACACCGAGCCCGCCGATCGCCCCGAGGAACATCACCGTGGCGGCGGTCATCGTGGCCTCTCGGCGCCACCCGGCGGCGGCGACTCCGGGTAGCCGCCACCGGGTGACTGTGCCCGACGCGCCGGGGACAGCGCAGTCGGCTGCTGCTGCTGGGCCACGGGTGCCGGCACCGGCGCAGCGGGCGCTCGAGCGGGTGTACCAGGCGCTGGAGCCGGCTGGGCAGGCGGTTGCGGACGGGGTCGCCGGGGTTCCTGTTGTGGCTGCGGTTGCGGCTGACCGGATAGTTGCGCGGGCACCGGCCGGCCGGCGGGCGCGTGCTGAGACGGCGCCGGCTGGGGCACTCCCTGAGGTCGCTGTGGAGGCTGGGCAACCGGCTGGGCCGCGACCGGGTGAGCACGGTCTCGGCGGAACTGCGGGGGCCGGCCGGGCTCGCCGAGCGACCGGGGATCGAAACCCGAGTCGCACAGCCGGGCCAGCGCCTGCCCGTCGGGCTTGAACGGCTTGGTGTACACGGCAACGCCGTTGGGGCCGGGGCCGAACACCTCCGACGTGAGCACCCTGCCGTCCTCGTATCCGGTGACCTCCCTGATGGAGGTGATGGCCCGCCGCCCGTCGGGCAGCTTCTTGATGTACACGAGCAGGTGCAGCACCTCGGCGATCTCGCGCAGCACCGAGTCGGGCGTGGGGGCGTCGGGCGAGCGTTGGGCGTAGATCAGCATCTTGTTGATGGCGGCCCGGGTGCTGCCGGCGTGGATGGTGCCCAGCGACCCGTCGTTGCCGATGCCCATGGCCTGCAGCAGTTGCATGACCTCGCCGCCGCGCACCTCCCCCACGATCACCCGGTCGGGCGACATCCGCAGCGCCGCCTTGGCCAAGTCGTAGGTGGTGATCTCGCCGGTGCCCTCGGTGTTGGCCGTGCGGGTCTCGAGCGCGAGCGTGCGGGGGTGCAGACCCGACGAGCGCAGGTGCAACTCGAGGGTGTCCTCGATGGTGACCAGCAACTCCCACTGGGGAATCTCCGAGATCAGCGAGCGCAGCAGCGTGGTCTTGCCCGCACCGGTGCCGCCGACGACGAGCAGGTTGGCGGGGTTCGGAGGTCGCACGGCCGCCCGCAGCACCTCGCTGATCTGCGGGGTGACGGTGCCCTTCTCCTCCAGCCCGCCGAGGGAGGCCTGCAGCATGCGGTGGCGACGGATGACGACCGAGGTGCGCTCTGCCACCGACGTGACGGCGAAGAGGCGGTGTCCCGAGGCGAGGCGCAGGTCGAGGATCGGCGAGGCGGTGTCGAAGCGCCGGGACGTGTGCCCCGCGGTCGCCGCCAGGTGGCGGATCATCATGACGAGCTCTTCCTCGCTGGTGGCGACGGGGGCCGCCGGGATCCGCTCGCCGTTCGCCAGCGACAGCACGACGTTGTCGTGGCCGAGGATGTGGATGTTCTCGACGTCGTGCCGGTCGAGCAGCGGGGCGAGAGCGCCTCCGCCCATCAGGCCCCGGACGTTGCCGATGAACTCGCGGATCGCCTCGGAATCGAGCTGCGCCGAGCCGGAAATCAACGCCGAGGTGTTGTACTCGCGGGCGATCCGCTCACCGAGGTCGACGAGCTGGCGGTCGACCTCGTCGGTCGGGAGCCTCTGGCGCTCCAACTCGAGGTAGCGCTCGAGCAGGTGCTCGTGGTGGCGCCGGAACAGTTCGACCGCGGGACTCACATCGGCCATGACCACCGCCCCTGGTACGGCTTCGGTGCGGTCACAACGCACCCCCGTGACCGCTCGTGGAGGATCCCTGCGGCACGTGGCCGTGCAGACGCGCCGCCCAGTCCCGGAACGAGCCCGACGGAGCGATCTCGGGCTCGTCGCCGGATTCGAGTTGCGTGGCCTGCTCGGCGAGGTCCGGGGGTTGGTGAACCGGGTGCTGCGGCTGTCCGACCTGCTGGAGCGGCGGCTGGGGCTCGCGCTGAGCGAGAGGGGGCGGCGCCACCGGATGCGGCACCGGCGCGGCGTCGTAGGCGAGCGGCTGCTCCGGCGGGGATTCGTGCGGCGGCGGATACGCCGGGGGTTGCTGCTGGTACGCGGGCGCTTGGTCGTCGTGGGGCGGGTACGGCTGCTGCTCGTAACCGGACGGGGGCGGCGCCTGCTCGTAGCCGGGCTGGAGCGGGTGGGCTACCGGCGGTTGCCGGTAGGTCGGCAGCGGCGCGTCGTACTGCACAGGTTCGGGCGGCGGCGGCTCGTAATAGACCGCATGGCGGTCCACGGGGTACATCTGAGGATCCGGTGGCTGGTAGGCCCCGGCGGGCGTCGCCGGCGCAGCCTCCTCGGCGGCGGCATGCCCCGCGGTCGCCTCGCCAGCGCTCGGGCGCGCACGGTCGGAAGGCGGCGGCTTGGCGAGCGGCAGGAGCTTCTCGGCGACGTCCTCGAGGCTCGTCCGCCATTTCTTCGACTTGCGCTTGTTGCGGTTCAGGAACGCCGAGAGGTCGCCCGTCACATCCGGGGAGTCCTTGATCGACCCGGAGAACGTGATGTCACACTTCTCGCGCCACTCGTTCTCGGTGAAGGGCGACTCGCCGATGATCACCACGCAGCGCTCGACGTCGTGCCCGCAGGCGCCGGACGAGAGCACCGCGCCGATGTGCTCGAGACTCGTCGGCGAGCTGTCGCCCCGGGCCACGACGACCACGCCCGCCGCATTGCACGTGAGGGCGGCCGCCGCGGAATCCGCGGTGATTCGCCCACCGTCGACGATCACCGCCATCTCGCTCTCGGCGATGTCCCGCAGCTCGCCCGCCCGGTCGCCCAGCCACTTCACGATCTCCCGAGCGCCCGTGGGGCTGGACGTCGACGGCATGACATGCAGGTTGTTGAACAGCACGTCCTGGGAATGGTCGATGAGGTTGCCGCCGCGCACCGGGACCCCCGACGCCACGAAAGACGCCGACCCGGGCGTGAACTGGATGCCGAGGTTGTGGCTGAGCGAGCCGCCGGCGGGATCGGCCTCGACCAGCAGCACCTCGGTCCCCGCGGAGGCCCACTGGGCCGCCAGGTACATGGCGGTCGTGGACCCACCGGGCGACCCGTTGGCGCTGTAGACGGTCAGCACCGCGCCCCGCTCCCACCGCGGCACCCCGCACTCCGGCGGGCGCCTGCGGACCTCATGGGGACACTCCCTCGCCGCTCGGCAGGATCGGCCCGGGTTCGGCGAACACGTCGTCCGGGGCTCGAGTGGCATTCACCGATCCGTAGAGGTCGATCAACTCCTGCGTCGGCAACTCGAATCCGAGCTTCCAGATCCGGCGATCCGACGCCGCCGTGTAGCGGTCCACGACCTCCTGGATGGCCTTCGCCTCCGCAGGGGTGACGACGTAGGTGATGTCCTGGCCCCGGACGAAGTCGAGGTCGAGGACTCCGATGAGGCCGACCGACGGCTCGGCGAACTCGTCGCCGGTGGCCTCGGCGCCGAACAACGCGATCTTGTCGCCGGTGCTCAACTCCCCACCCGGCGCCTCGCCCGTCGGGAGGCTCACCTCGATGAGGACCTTGTCGGCGTCCTCCTCACCCGACAGCGGCGGCTGCTGGAACATGCCGGGCGTCACGAGCGTGCCGGTCGGAATCCGCCCCGTCGCCCACCTGCCGACCATCACCTCCGCGAACTGCGGCGGCACTCCCGCCGCGTCGCCGATGTTCGCCTCGACGATGCCGAAGTCGCTGAGCTCGGCGATCTCCCAACGTTGGATCGTCCGCGTCGTCACGAGGTACTCCTCGCGCACATCGAGCCCGCGGAGGATGTACCAGAACGCTCCTCCGGAGGCCACCACCAGCGCCAGCCCGAGTAGCAGCAGCCCGCCGCGGACACCGCCGTCGCTCTTCTGCCGCGTGGCACCCGGCAGCGCGACCTGGCGACGGCCTGCACCGCGCGCTGGCGGCTGCTTGGGTGTTCGGGTGTGCGCGACGTTGGACATTGGCCCTTCAGAGAGTTGCGCGCGTAGCCGCCCGAGGTGCCTCCCGACCCCGCGAACACCATCAACGACGCGCAGCCCGTGCTGCTGAGCAGCCTGTCGATCCGAGGCTGCTGATTCTGCCAGTTGTTTGTTAGAAACTATACTATCAGAGCCAACACCTAATATCTGCGCAAGTTAGAGAAATTCAGGAAATCTTTCTTAACGACAAATAAGCGATAGAAGACTACAGTCCACCAATGTGGCCGAGTCCCTCGTCATCGCGGCCCTGGGCGTCTGGGCGGTGTCCGCCGTGCGGCTGGCGGTCATCGACTTCCGTACCCGCACGTTGCCCACGCGGATCATCTGGACGACCGCGGCCATCGTCTGGATCCTGTACGTGGTGAGTTCGCTGCTCTCGGGACGACCCGACGGGCTGGTCGGTGCGGCGATCGGTGCGGCGATCGGTGGGGGCGCGCTGGCGCTCGTGCATTTCGCGCATCCGCCGTCCATGGGATTCGGCGATGTGCGGCTGGCGGTCCTGCACGGCCTGCTCTGCGGGTGGTGGGGTTGGGAGATCGCCCTGACGGGCCTTGCCGCCGGATTCCTCCTGGCGCTGCCCCAGGCGCTGGTCACCCTGTTTCGCGAGGGGATCCGGGCCAGCAGAGCACTCGGCCCCTACCTGATCGCGGGCACCGCGGCGGTGGTCGTCTGGAGCACCGTCACCCTGGGATTGTCGCCGTCCAGCTCCTAGAGGACTGCAGGAGTTCGATCGCGTGGTCCCGGGCGGACCCGCTGTGCGGTGAGCCGGACAGCATCCGCGCCAACTCCACGAGCCGCCCGGCGTCGTCGAGCCCTTGGGCTGTCACCCGAGCCATTGCGCCATCGTCGATCTTCTGCAGGCTGACATGCGCATCGGCGAAGGCAGCCACCTGGGGAAGGTGGGTGACGACGACGGTCTGGCGCGCGACCGCCAACCGCGCGAGGGCGCGACCGACGGCCACTCCTGCCTCGCCTCCGATACCGGCGTCCACCTCGTCGAGCAGCACCGTCGGTGGCGCCGCCATGAGGACGACGTGCAGCGCCAGCATGGCCCGGGACAATTCACCACCGGAGGCGACCTTCGCCAGCGGCGCTGGCGTGGTCCCCGAATTGACGGCGAGCAGATACTCGACGTCATCGCCGGGATCGTCGCCAACGAGCAGGCTGAGAGAGGCGTTCGGCATCGCCAGCTCGCGCAACTCAACGGTCACGGACTCGGCGAGCCGGGGCGCCCCGACGCGGCGCCGCTCCCCCAGCCGGGCCGCCTCGACCCGCTCGACCTCCCGGGCCGCCGCCAGCTCGTCCCCCAGCCTTGCCGCCACGCCTTCGGCATCCTGCAGTTCCGCCAGCCGTCTGCGTGTCTCGTCCCGGAAGGCCATCACATCGGCCAGCGTGGCGCCGTAGCGGCGCCGCAGACCGGCCAGCAGCGCCCGGCGCTCGACGACCTCGGCCAGGCGGGCCGGATCCTCGCGCACCTCCTCCGCAAGGCGCCGGAGGTCGGCGGCTGCGTCGGTGACCTCCTCGGTAAGGCCGCGCAGCCGGTCGGCCGCCTCCGCCAGAGGCTCCCGCCCTTCGAGGTGTGCCAGTGCCTGCCCGAAGGCCTCACCGCCCGGGCCGTCGGCGCCGAGCAGGAAGGCGGCACCCGCTGCCGCCTCGCGCACCGCGGCGGCGTCGGCGAGCAAACGCTCCTCGGCCTCCAGGAGCCGGTCCTCGTCGGGATCCTCGAGGGTGGCGGAATCGAGTTCTTCCGCCTGATGCCTCAGAACGTCGATCTCGCGGGCCCGAGCGCGCTCGTCGCCGCCGAGCGCCGCCAGTCGTTCCTCGAGCTCGGCGCAGCGCCTCCGGGCCTCGACCAGCGGGGCGGTATCGACACTGGCGAAGCGGTCAAGGGCGTC
This sequence comes from bacterium, assembly GCA_028824415.1. Lineage (GTDB taxonomy): Bacteria > Actinomycetota > Acidimicrobiia > Acidimicrobiales > CATQHL01 > VXNF01. Next base: position 16,857 of record JAPPDX010000001.1, read on the forward strand.
GCGGCGCACCGCCGGGCGCAGCAGCGTCTGGTGGTTGTGCTGGCTGCAGATGTCCACCCGGCCGCCGACGGCCTCCTGCAGCGACCTCGCCCCCGCCAGATGGCCGTCCAGATAGCCGCGAGCGCGGCCCTCGGCCGGCACGACCCGCCGCACGACCAGCTCGGTGCCGCCGTCGTCGACGAAGCGACCCTCGACCTCGGCCTCGGCGGCGCCGGCACGGACCAGTCCGGGATGGGCGCGACCGCCGGCCAGCAGTCCCACGGCCTGGGTCAGCAACGTCTTGCCGGCACCGGTCTCGCCGGTGAGCACCGTCATGCCGTCTCCGAAGCTGAGCGCCAACTCGTCGATCAGCACCATGTTCCGGACGACCAGGTCGGTCAGCATGACCGGACCCCGGTTGGCCGTGCAGCTCCTTGCGTCTGGTACACGTCGTCTCCCCGCGGTCCCGTGCGCCGCGGCGGGCGTTGCCGCAGCGGCGTCTCAGCCATCCCCCAGACCGAACTTGGCCTTCAGGATGTCGTCGAAGTTGCGGTGGCCGAAGGTCACCAAGCGGGCCGGCCGGGGCGAGGCGGTGCACTCCACCACGCCGCCGGGCTGCAGCACCCGGCACACGTGGCCGTCGAGGGCGAGAGCGGCCGGCTGCTCGGCCTGCACCTCGATGTGGATCGTGGTGTCGGGCGGCAATACGAGCGAGCGGTCGAACGGAGAGTGCGGCGACACGGGCGTCACGACGAGAGCCTGATGGGTGGGGGCAAGGATAGGGCCGCGCACGCTCAGCGAGTACGCCGTCGACCCGGTGGGTGACGCCACGATGAGCCCGTCGGCCCGGTAGGCGGTGAAGAAGCGCCCGTCGACGCTGAGGCCCAGGCGCACGCTTCGACCCCTGTCGAGCTTCTCGACGACCGCCTCGTTGAGCGCATCGAGTTCCACGGACGGCTTCTTGCCGCCGGCGTTGGCGACCCGCACGGCCAGCCGCATCCGCTCCACGATGTCGAAGTCGCCGGCGAGCCAGCGCTCGACCGCGGCGCGGGCGTCGCCGGGCTCCACCTCGGCGAGGTAGGCCAGTTGTCCGAAGTTCACGCCGAGGACCGCCACGCCGGCGTCGGCCGCCAGGCGCACGGCCCGCAGGATGCTGCCGTCGCCGCCAAGGCTCACGACCAGGTCGACCTCACCCACGTCGGCCTCGTCGCACGCCAGGCCGTCGAGTTCGGCGGACCGGGCGTCGGGACCGGGCAGGCGGACCTGGTGCCCCTCGGCCTGCAACCAGGCGGCCAACGCCTGCGCCAGGCGGTGCGCCGGCGGGCGGCGCGGGTGCACGACGAGGGCGAAGGTGGCCACGGGCTCAGGTTAGGGCGGCGCGCTCGGCGGCCACCTGCACGGCCGCCTCGATTGCTTCGCCGACTCCGGCGGGAAGCAGCATCCCTGCACTACTCGCGGCCATGGCTGTCGAGGGAGCAGTGCCGGCAACCGGCGACGGCGGAGCTTCGGCGTGCGCCTCCGGCGCCGGTTCCGGCTGCGCCACCAACTTGCGGCAGTGCAGGAAGAACTCGGCGTTGCCTTCGGCCCCCGGCGGGTCGGCCAGCAGGATGCCCAGCGGTTCCAGCCCTTCGGCGGCCGCCGCTTCGGCTACCTCTGCGAGCACCCTGCGCCACACCTCGGCCGAGCGGATGACACCCCGGCCGCGGGAGGCCTCGCGCCGCCCCGCCTCGAACTGCGGCTTCACAAGCATCACGGTGTCGCCACCCACCAGAGTCAGTTCGGCCAAGCGGGCCATCACGACGCGCAGGCTGATGAAAGACAGATCGGCGGTGACGATCCCGGCCGGTCCTTGGGCCGCCTCGACCTCGAGGTGGCGCACGTTCACGCCCTCCAGGCTCGTCACCTGCGGTGACGCCCGCAGGCGTTCATGGAGCTGCGCCCGCCCCACGTCGACGGCCGTCACGCTCGCGGCCCCCCTCTGCAGCAGGCAGTCGGTGAAACCGCCCGTCGACGCCCCCACGTCGATGCAGCGCCGCCCGCTCACGTCGATTCCGAGAGCCTCGAGGGCGCCCTCGAGCTTCTCTCCCCCGCGGCTCACGAAGCGGGCCCGGCGCAGCACCTCCAGGGCATCACCGGGCAGCACCGAACGGGTCGCGCGCTCGGCCAGGGCGCCGTTGACGGTCACCGACCGGTCCCCGATGAGCCGGCGGGCCTCCTCCCGGCCGGCTGCAAGCCCTCGCCGCACAAGCTCGGCATCCAGGCGCCGCCGCCTGCTCGAGTTCAAGGCGCCGACCCGCTAATGGATTCCGGCCTCCGCCGGAATGACGAGAAGAGAAGCCGGAATGACGCGAGGAGAAGCCGGAATGACGAGAGGAGAAGCCGGAATGACGAGAGGAGAAGCCGGAATGACGAGAAGCGGGGCGCCCGGCACTAGCCGGCCGTCTCCCCGAGCACGGCATCAACCACGCCGGCCAGGTCCTCTGCGACGAGCGCCGGCGTCGGAGACACCGGCAGGTCATCGTGCGATGTGACGCCGGTCAGCACCAGGGCGAAGTCGAATCCCAGCGCCTCGGCGAGCAGACCGTCGCTGTCGGGCCGGTCACCGATCACCATGCCGGGCCCGGAGCCGAGGCGCTCCCGCACGCACGACACGGTGGCATCGTTGGGTTTGCCGGCCAGCACCGGCTCGACCTCGGCGGCGGCGGCCACGGCCGCGAGGATCGCCCCGCCGCCTGCCTCGAGGCCACCGGGCGTGGGGTAGGTGGGATCGTGGTTCGTCCCGATGAGCCGCGCCCCGGCCCGGACCGCACGCATCGCCCGCCCGCAGGCCGCATAGTCGAACCTCGGATCCATGCCCACCACGACGGCATCCACCGCGCGCTCGGCCGGAGCGCCGCCGCCATCGTGAGCACTCGGGCCGTCCGAGGCGTAGCACGCCACGACGGCGCCGGCGCTCTCGGCGGCCTCGGCGATGCCCTCGCCCCCGCAGACCATCACCCGATCCCCCGGCGCCAGCAGCGACGCCGCGGCCACCGCCGAGGTGACAACCTCGGTCGGCGGCCGCACGCCGCAGCGTGCCAGCCGCTCCTGCTGCGTCACCACCGTGAGCCGCGACATGTTGGTGACGAACACCACGTTGCATCCGGCCGCCGCCAGGCGATTGACAGCCTCCCCCGCCCCCGCGATGCAGTCATCACCCACCCACATCACGCCGTCGAGGTCGATGACGACGCTGCGAACCGGGCTCACGGAGTCAGCCACGGCCTGGATTCCGGCCCCGGATCGAGTCCGGGGCAGGCTCTTCGCCGGAATGACGAGGAAAAGGGCCGGAATGACGACGAGGAGGGCCGGAATGACGAGCAGGGGCAGGAATGATCGGGCGAGAGGCGGCGACGCCGGGGGATGGCGCCGGCGCGATTTCGCCAGACGCGCCGCCGACAGCCGCCGGTGGCGCCGCCGGGCAGATGACGAGCGTCAGGCGACTTCCCAGGTGGCTCTGGAGCGCAGCAGGGCGTGCAGGTCGCCGGGACCGCTTCGATCCTGGGCGAACGCCAACTGCCGGGTCACCTGCGAGGCGTACTCCGGGCCCTCGACAGCCCGGAACACGCCGATGGGCGTGGGCATGAAGGGCCCCGAGGAGAGCCGCGACAGGGCGAACGCCAGCGACGGCGTCTCGGCCCGCTCGTCGTGGATCAGCAGGTTCTCCTCGCCCACGTCGGCCACGTCCACGAGCTGCAGTTCGCCGCTGCGGTTCATGATCACGCCGCGCTCCCCCTCGGCACCGAAACGGATCGGCTCGCCATGCTCGAGCGTGATGAGCATGGATGGACGCTTGTCCTTCTTGGTGATCTCGGCGAATGCCCCGTCGTTGAACACGTTGCAGTTCTGGTAGACCTCCACGAAGGCGGCACCCGTGTGCTCCCAGGCCCGCCGGAACATCTCCTGCATGTGGTTGCGGTCCATGTCGTGGGTGCGGGCCACGAAGGTGGCCTCGGCCCCCAGCGCCACGCTCAGGGGGTTGAGCGGCTCGTCCACCGATCCCAGGGGCGTGGACTTGGTGACCTTGCCGATCTCGCTTGTCGGCGAGTACTGGCCCTTGGTGAGGCCGTAGATCTGGTTGTTGAACAGCAGGATCTTGATGTTGATGTTGCGGCGCAGGGAATGCAGCAGGTGGTTGCCGCCGATCGAAAGGATGTCACCGTCGCCGCCCACGACCCACACGTCCAGGTCGGGTCGGCAGGTGGCCAGTCCGGTGGCCAGAGCCGGGGCACGCCCGTGGATGCCGTGCATGCCGTAGGTCTTCATGTAGTAGGGGAAGCGGGCGGCGCAACCGATCCCCGACACGAAGACCGTGTTCTCGGGTTGCGCCCCCAATTGCGGCATCAGCAACTGCATCGCCGACAGGATGGAGTAGTCGCCACAGCCGGGGCACCAGCGGGGCTCCTGGTCGCTGGTCCAGTCGGCTTTGGTCGTGGACGGGCCGGTGGACGTGTCAGTTGTCATTGACGGCTCCTGCGATGGCGGCGGCAATCTCGCTCGCCGTGAACGGCACACCCTCAACCTTGGTGATCGACTTCACATCGATGAGGTACTGGGATCGGATGATGGAGGCCAGCTGCCCCAGATTCATCTCCGGAACCAGCACGGTGCGGTACCGGCCCAGCAGGTCACCCAGGTCGGCGTGCAGCGGGCTGAGATGCGTGAGGTGCAGGTGGTCGACTTGCACATCATCCGCGCGCATCCGCCTGACGGCGCTGGTCACCGCTCCCCACACCGAACCCCACGACAGCACGGCGACATCGGTGGGGCCATCGCTGTCCACCCAGGTCGGCGGGATGTCAGCGGCGATGCCGGCGACCTTGTTGGCCCGCAGTTCGGTCATGAGGCCGTGGTTGGCGGGGCTGTAGGAGATGTTGCCCGATCCGTCCTCCTTCTCCAGGCCGCCGACCCGGTGCATGAGCCCGGGGGTCCCCGGCACCGCCCACGGGCGGGCCAGGGTGGCGGGGTCGCGCAGGTAGGGACGGAACACCGGATTGCCTTCGGCGTCGGTGTCGTTGGGCTGAGTGGTGAAGTCCACACTGATGTCGGGCAGGTCCTCGAGGTCCGGCAACAGCCACGGCTCGGAGCCGTTGGCGAGGTAGCCGTCGGACAGCAGGATCACCGGCGTGCGGTACTTCAGCGCCAGCCGCACCGCCTCGATGGCGGCGAAGAAGCACTGCGACGGGCTGTAGGCGGCCACGACCGGCAGTGGCGCTTCGCCGTGGCGCCCGTAGAGGGCGAGGTTCAGATCCGACGCCTCGGTCTTGGTGGGAAGCCCCGTGGAGGGCCCGCCGCGCTGGATGTCGATGACGAGCAGCGGCAGTTCGATGCTCAGCGCCAAGCCGATGGTCTCGGCCTTGAGTGCAAGGCCCGGGCCGCTGGTGGTCGTGACACCGATGTGGCCCCCGAACGAAGCCCCCACGGCGGCGCACACCGCCGCGATCTCGTCCTCGGCCTGGAAGGTGCGCACACCGAAGTTCTTGCGCCCCGACAGCTCGTGCAGCACGTCGGAAGCCGGTGTGATGGGGTACGACGCCAGGAACAGCGGCAGCTTGGCCTGCTGGGCAGCGGCGATGAGTCCCCAGGACAGCGCCGTGTTGCCGTTGATGCTGGTGTAGGTGCCGGGCTCGAGCTCGGCAGGACGCACCTTGTAGGTGGCCTGGAACATCTCGGCGGTCTCACCGAATGCGTGCCCGGCCTTGAAGGCGGCCGTGTTCGCCGCAGCCACCTTCTCCCGCGAGCCGAACTTCTGCTGGATCCAGTCCAGTGTGGGTTCCACCGGGCGATCGAACAGCCAGCTGACGACGCCGAGCGCGAAGAAGTTCTTGCTCCGCTCGGCATCCCGAGGCTTCACGCCGAGGTCTTTGCAGACCTCCTTGGTGAGGCTCGTCATGGGCACCAGATAGGTCGTGTAGTGGTCGAGCGTGCCGTCCGTGAGCGGGTCATCGGTGTAGCCGGCCTTGTCGAGATTCCGCTCCTCGAAGGCGTCGGAGTTGATGATCACCGTGCCACCCACCTCGAGGCGGTCCAGCTCGCTGCGCAGCGCGGCGGGGTTCATGGCCACCAGCACCGTGGGGGCGTCGCCAGGCGTGGTGACGGTCTCGCTGGCCACCTGGACCTGGAATGCCGAGACGCCGTGCAGGGTGCCCGCCGGCGCCCGGATCTCGGCGGGAAAGTCCGGAAGGGTGGCGAGGTCGTTGCCGAACAGGGCGCTGGCGCTCGTGAAGCGGTCGCCGGTGAGCTGCATGCCGTCGCCGGAGTCGCCGGCGAAGCGGATGACCAACCGTTCGAGATCCTCGACGGTCCGTGAGCCCGGTTGTTGGGTTGCAGTGTCGGTCACGTGCGTTCCCTTGTGCTTCTTGAACCTTGCCGGTCGGCGTCTACAGGCGCGTCATTGCGCGCGGCCACCAGCCGGAAGTGCAATCTAGTCCCGCCCCGACAAGCCTGGAGCAGGACCGGGGCCGAGCGGGTTGGCGCGGCGTGTGACTTTGTTCACAGAGCCGGTCGCGGGCAGGTTGCACCGGGATCACGTTAGGAGACGGTGATCGCCTTCTGCGGGATTTCGAGGGCGCCGGGAAGGGCTGCCGGAGGGTGCTGTGCCGGGTACTCAGGCCACACCGACGGAGGCGTCGAGGTAGACGTCCTGGATGGCGCCCAGTAATTCGACCCCGTCGGCCATCGGGCGCTGGAAGGCCTTGCGGCCGCTGATGAGCCCGGTTCCGCCGGCCCGCTTGTTGATGACCGCGGTGCGCACCGCCTCGGCGAGGTCGTCGGCCCCCGAACTGGCGCCGCCGGAGTTGATGAGCCCCACCCGGCCCATGTAGCAGTTGGCCACCTGCCAGCGGGTCAGGTCGATGGGGTGATCGGAGGTGAGGTCGCTGTAGACCAGCGGGCTGGTGCGGCCGAAGCCGACCGCCGCATAGCCCCCATTGTTCTCGGGCAGTTTCTGCTTGACGATGTCGGCCTGGATGGTGACGCCGAGGTGATTGGCCTGACCGGTCAGGTCGGCCGCGCCGTGGTAGTCCACACCGTCCACCTTGAAGGCGTTGCTGCGCAGGTAGCACCACAGCACGCAGAACATGCCGAGCCGGTGCGCCTCCTCGAACGCCTCGCTGATCTCGACGATCTGACGGCGCGACTCCTGGGACCCGAAGTAGATGGTGGCACCCACACCCGCGGCGCCCAGCTCGAAGGCCCGCTCGACGCTGCCGAAGGTCACCTGGTCGTAGCTGTTGGGGTGACTCAGGAGCTCATTGTGGTTGAGTTTCACGATGAACGGGATGCGGTGCGCCCAGCGGCGGGACACGGCGCCGAGCACGCCGAAGGTGGAGGCCACGGCGTTGCAGCCTCCCTCGACGGCGAGGCGCACGATGTTCTCGGGGTCGAAGTAGGCCGGGTTGGGGGCGAAGCTGGCAGCGCCGGAGTGCTCCACGCCCTGGTCCACCGGCAGGATCGACACGTGGCCGGAGCCGGCCAGGCGGCCGTGGTCGAACAACGCCTGCAGGTTGCGCAGCACCTGCGGCGAGCGGTCGGTGGCGGAGGCGACCCGGTCCACGAAGTCCGGACCGGGCAGGTGGAGGTCCTCGGCGGGGATGGCCTTGGCGGTGTGGCCGAGCAGGTAGTCGGCGTCGTCGCCCAAGAGAGCTGCGACGTCTCGCATCGAGCGGCTCCTCTGTCGTCGGAGGGGTGAAGAACGGGGAGGTCGGCCGCGATACGACCCCACGGTGCGACCCTACCCCGGTGGCGGCCACAGACGGTGCCAATCGCCGCTCAAGGGGACAGGTCGGCGAGGCGATCGGTTGTGTCGGCGAATCCCGGCGCGTGGCGCTCGAGCCAGGCGAACAGGCGGCGCGCGGCCGGCTGGTCGCCGCCGCGGTCGTAGAGGTCGGCCAGGGCGTAGGCCCGGCGCAGGTGGAACTCCTGGGGGTTGCGGGGGGTGCGCCAGCCGTCGGCCAGCAGAGCCACCGCCTCCGCCGGCCTGCCCCGGTCGGCGAGCGCCCCCGCGGCCACGATCCGACCCTCGGTCACCAACTCGGCCGAGGGGCTCTCGAGGCGCAGCTCATCCCAGAGTTCCTCCACCCTGTCCCAGCGCTGCAGCGCCCGGTAGCAGTCGGCGAGCACCGGTCCCTGCTCGCAACTGCGGCTGAGCGTGGCGAACGCCTCCAGCTCGCGCGCCGCCGCCCGCCAGCGACGCAGCCGGTACAGGATCAGGCCGTGCAGCTCACGCACTTCGGGCACGTCCGCGGCCTCGGTGTCCATCACCGGCCGCAACTGCGCCAGAGCGTCGCGGTGGTACTCGGAGGCGAAGCTGTCGGCGGCCTTGGTCACCTGACGCAGCGCCCAGCGCCCCCGCTCGGTCCCCAGCCTCTGACGCAGCAACCCCGCCAGGTCGGTCTCGCTCCCGCCGCTCACCGCCCCAGCCTACGTACCCCGGCAGGGCGGTCCTGTCGGAGACCCCGAGCGGCGCGGGAGACCTAACCCGACCAGTCGAGTTCCGCCGGCGCGATCCGCTCAGGAGCCGGGCGGCGGCTGGATGAACTCGATTGTCGCTCCGTCGATCGTGCGCATGTAGACGATCCTGGCGCCCTTGGCGGGACCGGCCGGAACCTCGACCGGGACATCGCTGACGGGGCGTGCGCCCAGCGCCACGGCACGCTCCCAGATGGCGTCCATGTCCTCGACCTCCATGCAGAAGTGCACGTTGCCCTGGTGAATGGTGTCGTCGTCGACGGGCGTGCCGTCGCGGTTGAGGTAGTGCACCAACTCGAGCACGGCATCGCTGCCCGGCACGTCGATCCAGGCGGCGTCGATGGCCACGCCGGGATGGCCCACGATCGAGCCGATGTGCGGCTGGTCCAGAAGGCGCCGGGAGTTTACGGTGACACCGAACAGTTGCTCCCAGAACCGGAGCGATTCCTCGAGGTCGCTGACGGTCAGACCGATGTGATGGAGCCGCTGGGCGTCGGCGCCGCTCGTCGCCTCGCCGGATTGCATGGTGGATGTCATGTGCCCCCCTAGTCCGGGTGAACGTGGTATCCGGGAACGTTCACCCTGGTCCTGTAGAGCATATGCCCCGCCGTCACGTAGAGGGTCCGCTTGTCGCTGCCCCCGAAGCAGCAGTTGGTGATCACGTCGGTGGGGATCGGGATCCGCTCGAGGAGTTCGCCCGAAGGCGTGATCACGTAGACCCCCGGCGGGTTCTGCGTCGTCTCGGTCGAAAGTCGCTGGGTCAGGATCCCGGCGCAGACGTACAGGTTGCCGGCCACATCAAGTTCCATCCCGTCGCCCCCGCGACCTGGGGCGAAGTCGTAGACGGGCGTGCGGTCGACGGCGTTGCCGTCGGCGTCGAGGGCGAAGGCCCAGACCATCCGGTTCCCGTCCATGTGGTGGTTCGAGTCGATGACATAGAGAACGCGGTCGTCGGGCGTGACCGCCAAGCCGTTGGGCCTCTCGACGTCGGGCTGTCCGATGATGCGGGTGACGGTTCCGTCGGTGTCGATGCGGTAGACGCCTTCGGTGTCCATCTCGAGGTCGGACCGGTCGGCGTCGTAGCGGGGATCGGTGAAGTAGAGCCGCCCCTGCGTGTCGACCGTCACGTCGTTGGGGCTGTTGAGGCGTCTCCCCTCGTAGCTTTCCGCCAGCACCTCGACCTCGCCGGTGGCGATGTCGGTGCGGGTGACGCGCCTGCGGCCTCGTGGCCCGTGCTCGGCTCCCTCGCAGGTGACGAGGCGGCCCTGCCGGTCGAAGACGTTGCCGTTGGCCCGCCCCGCGTCCTCCCGGAAGACCCCGAGTTCCCCGTCGGCGGTCAGCGTCATGATCCGGTTCGCCCGGAGGTCGGAGAAATACACCGTGCCGTACGCATCCACCGCCGGACCCTCGAGGAACGCCACGATGGTCGCAGCCTCGACCGGTGTGCCCACGGAGGATCCTCCGGCGTGCTCAGAGTTCAGATCGATCCTCCTCAAGCCTCGGCTCACCGCGGCGCGGTACGGTCGAGGGTACTGCCACGGCGGGGAGACCTTCTGATGTCCGCTGAGCCGAGCGAAGAGCGATCGGGTGGCCACCCAATGTGGTGGAGCCTCTTTTTCGTCGTGCTGGGCATAACGTTCGTCGGAGGATACGGCTTCGCCCTGGCGTGCTTGATTCCGGGCATCCAGGATTACCGCACCGGAGAAAGCCAGTTCTTCGGCGGAATCACCGAGAGGAAACATCCCCGCAAGTACTGGATCGGGACCAACGCCTGGTTCGCTCTGGCTCTCTTCTTCTTTGTTGCCGCTCTCACCGGATCCGCCTTCGCCTTCCCACCCTGGTAGCCGCCGTACGCTTGGAACCCGACTAGCAGGCAGCCGAGGCGCCGCCGGCTCAATCAGCCCGCCGGCCCCGCCTGCGGCCCGATCGTCCCGGTGATGTAGCCGACAACCTCCGATGCGGAGGTCTCCGCACCCACGAGTTGGGCGGCGGTCTCGCCTTGACGCAGCACGACGACCCTGTCGGCGACCTTGAGGACCTCGGCGATGTCGTGGCTCACCACGATGATCGGCACGCCCTCCTCCTTGGCGATCTGCATGATCAGGTGGCCCACCTCGGCGGTCGCCTGCACGCCGAGCGCCGCCGTTGGCTCGTCCAGCAGAAGCAGTTCGCGTTTCCAGAACGCCGCCCGGGCGATGGCGACGGCTTGGCGTTGACCCCCGGAGAGGCTGTTCACCTTCTGGGCCACCGAACCGGGGATCGTGATGTGGAGGCGGGCGATGGCGTCACGAGCCTGCAGCCGCATGGCCCGGTTGTTGAGGAATGCGAAGGGGCCACGATGGTCGCGCACGCGGACCTCGCGGCCCAAGAAGAAGTTGCCGGCGATGTCCAGGTTCCCCACCAGGCCGAGGTCCTGGTAGACGGTCTCGATGCCCGCCTGGCGGTGCTGGGCGGGGTTCCCGAACTCGAGATGCTCGCCGTTGAGCATCACGGAGCCCGCGGTCGGCTCCAGCGCGCCCGAGACAATCTTCAAGAGTGTCGACTTGCCGGCGCCGTTGTCGCCCACCAGACCCAGGATCTCGCCACGGCCCAGCGTGAACGACACTCCCTTGAGCGCCTCGATGGCCCCGAACCTCTTGATGAGGTTCTGGACCTCCAGGACGGGGACGGGAGCGGGCGCGACCGTCATGCTCGCCGCTCGATTCGGCGAACCACGCCGTCGAAGACGACCGCGACGATGAGCGCGATGCCCAATGCGATCGTCTGCACCGACGACGGGAGCAGCAGCAGCGAGAAGCCATTCTGCAGCACGCCCAGGATCGCGACCGCCAGCAGCGTGCCGATGATCGACCCCCGGCCCCCGGTGAGGCTGGCGCCCCCCAGAATGACCGCCGTGACCACCGAAAGCAGGAACGTGTCGCCGACCCGCGGCGACGCGGACTGCAGGATCCCGGTGAGGAGCACACCACCGACGGAGGCCGACAGCCCCGACGCGATGTAGAGCGCATACTGCACACGCCGGATGGGCAGGCCGGCCAGCCGGGCGGCCTCTGCGTTGCCGCCGATGGCGTAGACCCAACGGCCCAGCACGGTCGTGCGCTCCAGCACGATGCTGACCACGTAGACGCCGATGAACATGAACACGAGCACCGACACGGGCCCCACCTGCGTCTTGGTGATCCATCGCAGGAAGTCGTTGCGCACGACTTCGGTCTGTCCCGACGACAGGAAATGGGCGAGCCCCGTGAAGATCGACATCGTGCCGAGCGTCGCGATCAGGGGATTCACCCGCAACACCACGACGAGGGTTGCGTTCGCGGCGCCGACCCCGAGCCCGATGAACAGAACCACCACGATCGCGGCCGCCATGGGGACGCCGGCCGCCAACAGGAGTCCGAGCGAGACCGTGCTGATCGCGATAGTCGCACCGACGGAGACGTCGAATCCCCCCGAGACGATCAGGAATGTCTGCGGCGCGGCCATGATCGCCAGCACCGTCGAACTGGCCGCCACCGCCAGCAGATTCGAGGCGGCGAAGAAGAAGGGGCTCTTGAAGCTGAAGAAGAGCACCAGCCCGGCCAGGATCAGCAGCAGCCCCTGACTCTGGAGGAAGCTGGGGTCCAACCACTTGCGCGACGCCGACGCGCCGGACACTCGCTCAACATCAACGGCGGAGCGAGTGTCCGAACGCGGTTTCGCGGCCTTGAACACGGATTCCCTCAGGAGAAGCCGATCACCGGCTTGACTATGCGCGCGACCGAGTCACCTGCCGGCAGACGGCCATCAGTCCGATGGACCTGCGATCAACGACCTCCCGCACTGCTAGCACGCGGACTCCGGATAGAAGTCCCCGAGGTTCTCGGCGGTCAGCACTTCGGTGGGCAGCTCGATGAAGCCCGGGAGATCGGCCCCGTGGATCAGCCCGATCAGTGCAGGTATGGCGTACTTGCCGTAGTTCTCGGGGAAGTACGCGACGCTGGCGTAGAGACTGCCCTCGCAGATCGCCTCGAACTGGCTTGCGCCCTGGCCGACGGACACCATGTCGTCGTCGCTGCGGCCGGCCGTGCGGAGCGCCTCGAGCATTCCCAGCGTGAGTTCGTCGTTGACCGAGGCGACGAGGATCTTCGCACCCTCGGGAATCCTGGCCACGATGGCCGCAGTGTTGGCGTTCGCGGTCGGCGGGTCGGCTGCTGTGGCGATGGGGATGACCTCGGCGTCGGGAACGGCCGCCGTGACGCCCTCCACGATCCCGTCCGTGAGGTCGATCGTCGTCTGGCCGGCCTCGTCGAAGGTGCCGACGATGAGGACGATCTCCTCGCCCGACCAGCGCTCGGCCGCCTGCGCGCCGAGCGTCTGACCCGACTTCAATCCGGCGTTGCCCAGGTCGACCTCGATCAGGGCGATGTCCGGTGCGGGCACGAAGATCGCCAGACCGGGCAGGTCGTTGCTCTGGAGAACGTCGACGATGCCGGGTTGTGCCGCCTCGATCACGTTGGCGATGATGACGCCGTCCTTGCCCTGCTCGGCGAAGATTCTCACGTTCTCGACGGCCGTCAGCGGATCGGCGTTGTCGGAGACCACGTCGATGGTCACGCAGCCCATCTCAGCGGCAACGGCTTGGAAGCCCTCGACGGTGAGTAGCGCGAACGACTCGGTGTCGGAGAAGATGTCGAATCCGAAGTCGTAGGTCTCACCTGCGCATTGATCCGGGCTCGGGCTGCCCAGGAACTGCTCATAGTCGGGCGCCGCCGCGGGCTCGGGCGGAGGCGCAGGCGCCGGCTCGGGCGGAGGCGCGGGAGCGGGCTCGGGCGGAGGCGCAGGCGGAGCGGCGTCACCGCTGTCATCGCCGGCGCAGGCTGCCATGACGAGCGCCAGCGCGACGCCCAGCGCGATCAGGGCGCGAAACTTGGACTTGGCGGGTTTCATTGCTATTTCCCCTCCCCTATTCGACGAGTTCGTCGAACGTCTGGTGACCGAGAGACACTACCGCACGACCCCCGAGCGTGTCAGGGGCAGCTACCGGCATTCGCGCAGCGGAACCGGCAACTCCGGCTCACTCACCGCCCCCATTCTCCGAGCACGGCGGCTCCCGGCCTGCGCCGGGATGACGCCTCGGGTCGTCGGACGACGCCTCGGGCCGTCAGACGACGCCCAGACCGATGGGACGACGCCTCAGACCGACCAGTCGAGTTCGGCCGGGTCGATCGCCACCTCGGCGCCGACCGCGGCCGACTCGTAGATGGCGTCCACGACCACCTGCGTCACCAGAGCCTGCTCACCTGTGACCGGAGCGTCGCGCCCACCTCGGATGGCGTCGACGGTCTCGGCGAGGAGAGTCGCCACCGACGGCGGGAACGAGACGTCGCTCACCGTCTCCGGGGGGAGCAGTTCGATGATCTCCCCGGTGCGTTCGCCGCGTATCGAGGGAGGGTCGAAGACCGCCTGGGCGTTCTCCCCGATGGCATCCAGGCTGTAGTCCCACGAGGGCGAGCCGTCGGTGTGGGACGGGATGTTGTCCACCCAGCTTCCCTGGAGCGTCATCCAGAAGCCGTCCTCGAACCGCAGATGTGCGGCGAGCAGGTCATCCACGTTGTAGCGGCCGGCGCTGGCGGTGTCCGGAGCCGTCGGCCCCCGTTTGGTGGGAAACACCTGCGCCGCGCTGGCCGAGGCGGCAACCGGCCTGGGGAATCCCGCGAACCACAGGGCCAGGTCCAAGAAGTGCACCGCCGTGGCGGCCAGCGCCCCGCCCCCGGAGAGTTCCTTGCGGTAGTGCTCGCCCCACCAGGGAATCTGTGACGACTTCGCCCAGGCGTGGGTGTACAGCGGACGACCCAGAACCCCCGACTCGATGTGGCGCTTGATGATCTGGGCGTTCGGCGTGAAGCGCATGTTGAAGCCGATCCCCAGCATCCGGTCTGCTGCTGCGGCCGCCCGCAGCATCTCCCGCCCCTCGGAGGCGTCGAGTGCCAGCGGCTTCTCGCACAGCACGTGGGCGCCGGTGGCGAAAGCGTCGACCGTCATGCGCATGTGGTGGATTGGCATCGTGCACACCGTCACGAGATCGAGTTCGTGTTGCTCGAGCAGGTCGCGATAGTCGGCGTATCCGCTGGCGCTCCGGGTGGTCGATCTCACCTCGTCCAGGCGGGATCTATCGGTGTCGCACACGGCGACGACTTCGACGTCCTCCAACGCCTGCAGGCACTCCACATGAAGGCTGCCCTGGAACCCGCACCCGATCACACCAACCTTCATCAGCAGCTTCCTAGATCGTCTTGGCCGGATAGTGCCAGCTGTACGCCGTCCAGCCGCCATCCATGCGCAGGACCGTGCCCGTGACATAGGACGCCTGCCGTGAGCCGACGAATCGCAGCACGTCGCCGAGTTGTGCGAACGTGGCCAGTTCCTTCATCGGTGTGCGCTCGATGACCTGATCAGTGGAGCGCTGACTGTCCGGTGCGTGACCCTCCAAGCCGGCGTAGGTGACGGCGACGATCCGATCGCCGGCGTCGCTCCAAGAGCGGATCTCCGTGCGCATGAGCGACTGCATCGTCGCCGAGGCCAGTGCACAGCGTCTCTCCCGGGCACCGGTGAACAGCCCGATCTCGGGCAGCAGCGCCACGAACGTCACCGGGATGTGGGTCCTGTCGCCGAGCGCGCGAGCAGCTCCGACGGAACGTCCCAACAAAGCCGCCTCATCGAAGGATCCGGCGCCGTGATCCTGAGAAGCCGGAGGCGCAAGACTCGGCACCAGGTGAATCCAGACGACACCCGCTGGAGCCAGCCGCCCGTCCAGAGAGCCGTCGCCGGAGTCGAGCTCATCCGCTCCGAGACGCAGAGCCGGTATGCCGAGAGCCGACTCCACGTGCTGTGCGAAAGATGGCTCGCCACCTGCGATCACGACGCAGGGTCTGGAGGCAACCCGGCTGGATTGATCCACGCCCCCAGCCGCTCCCCCGCCCGCTGCTGCCGCGCGCTCGCTCATCCCTGGGCCTCGCCGTGCGTCAGGAATCCATCGCTCGCCAGCCAGCCGCCGTCGACGGCCACGATCTGGCCCGTGATGTACGCGGCGCGCCGCGACGCCAGGAAGGCGACGACATCCGCCTGCTCCTCCGTCTCGGCGATGCGACCGAGGGGTGTGCGATCTATGTAGTCGTCGAGCCGCAACTCGCCTTCGGCGCGATCCAGGATCTCCTGGGTCATCTCGGTCCTCGTGACCGCCGGCGCGATGGCGTTGACGCGCACTCCCCGCGGCGCCCACTCGGTGGCGAGCACTTCGGTCAGGATCCGGATGCCGCCCTTCGCCGCGTTGTAGGCCCCTCGCTGGGGGTGGCCCCCGTAGCCGCCGATCGAGCAGAGGTTGACCATCGCCCCCGAGCCGCGTTCGAGCATCGGTCCGGAGGCTCGGCGCGACATCTTGAACGTGCCCGACAGCATCACGTCGACGTGCAGATCCCAGTCCTCGTCGGGGAGGTCCTCGGATTGGTCGATCTTGCCTATGCCGGCATTGTTCACCAGGACCTCGACGGATCCCCACCCGCTCTCGAGCTGGGTGAAGGCAGCGTCGATCGCGTCGGTGTCCCGAACGTCGAGAGCCAGATCGGTCACCTCGAATCCGGCGGCGCGCAGTCGTTCCGTCGTCTCGGCCACCTTCGCGCCGTTGATGTCGGCCAGGACCACCCTTCCGCCCAGTTCGGCGAGCGCCTTGGCGATCGCCAGTCCGATGCCCTGTGCGGCGCCGGTGACGAGGCACACGATCCCGCAGAACTCGTCGGGTGCGAGGCCGTCGTCCCACCCGCCGGTTCGTTGGACCGTCGATTCGCCGTTCAAACTCGGTCTCCCCTCGCCATCGCCGGGTCAGGTCGTGATCGGGCGATGGTACCGCAGCACGGATTCCACCGGCTCGGGCCGATCGAGCGGTGCCGCACGGTGGCCACGGCGCGGCCGCCGAGGCCCAGGCTCACGGCGAGAGCTCGAGGGGAGGTACCGGCTGCTCGCGGCCTGTCGTGGCCGACAGGTAGATCGCGTCGACGATCCGTTGGGAAACCAGCGCCTGGGATCCCGTGACCGATGGCTCCCGCCCCGCCCGCGCGGCATCGACAACCTCTGCGATCAGATGCTCGACGGAGTGCGGAAATGAGACGTCCGACTCAGTTCCAGGCGGAAGGAGGTCGACCGTCGAGCCGTCGGGCGCCTCGCCGCGTATCGCCAGCGGATCGAACCAGACTTGGGCTCCCTCGCCGATCGCAGTGAGTTCGTAGTCCCACGGCTGCGGCCCGGGGCGCGGCTCCTGATTGCCGATCCACGAGCCTTCGATCGTGAGCCAGAAACCCCCGGCAAACCGCACATGGGCGCTGAACAGGTCCTCGGCGTCATAGCGCTGCGCGACTGCCGGGCTCGGTGCGGTCGATCCTCGCTTCGTGGGGAACAACGTCGCCATGCTCCCCGAGGCGGAGACCGGCTCGGGGAAGCCCGCGAACCAGAGCGCCAGGTCGAGAAGGTGGACCGCAGACGCGGCGAGAGCCCCGCCGCCGGAGACCTCCAGCCGGTAGTGCTCTCCCCACCACGGAATCTCGTCGTTTGCAACGACGCTGGTGTAGACGGGTCGACCGAACCCGCCGTCGCGAATGAACGACTGGATCGCCACCGAATTCGGCATGAACCTCATGTTGAGTCCGACCGCGAGGAACCTGCCGGCCCTCCGGGCGGCGCCGACCATCGCCGCGCCCTCGGTGGCGTTCATCGCCAGCGGTTTCTCGCACAGGACGTGGGCACCCCGGCCGAAGGCCGCAATGGCCATCTCCGCGTGGTGCACCGGCATGGTGCAGATCGTGACGAGGTCGAGGCGCTCGGCGTCGAGCATCCTGCGGTAGTCCGTGTATGACCCGGCGACGTCGTACTCCTGCGCCAACCCCCCGACTCGATCCGGATCGATGTCCGCCACCGCGACGAGTTCGACCTCGGGCAGCCTGCTGAGCACGTCGACGTGCAACCGACCCTGGAACCCGCACCCGATGACGCCGACCCTCATGTCGCGGCCCCGGGCACGGAGAACACGAGGATCGAGGCTAGGCGAGGCCGAGGCGCTGGGCGAGGCCGATGCGCTGGAGTTTGCCGGTGGGGCCTTTGGGGAGTTCGTCACAGAACACCACCCGGCGGGGGACTTTGAAGGCGGCGAGCGAGCGCCCGACGTGGTTCCGCAGTTCGGTCTCGGTGGCGGTGGCGCCGTCGGCCAACACCACTGCCGCGGCGACCTCCTCGCCGAGCTTGTCGTGCGGTATGGCGAACGTCACGGCCTGCGCAACGGCCTCGTGGCGCAGCAGCACCTCGTCGACCTCCAGCGGGGATACCTTCTCTCCGCCCCGGTTGATCTGCTCCTTCAGGCGGCCGGTGAGGAACAGATAGCCGTCATCGTCGAGGTAGCCCTGGTCGCCGGTGCGGAACCAGCCGTCGGTGAAGGAGGCCTCGTCGGCGGCGGGGTTGTTCTCGTAACCGTCGATGACCGTGAGGCCCTTGATGGACACCTCGCCCCGTGTGCCGGCGGGCTGAACCTGACCGGTCTCGTCGAGGATCGCCAGCTCGATCCCCGCGGGCAGACCGACCGAGCGGATCTTCGCGGTGCCCGGCGGAAGCGGATTCGTGCACATCTGGTGCGTCGCCTCGGTCATGCCGTACGACTCGATCACCGGCACACCGAAGAGATCCCGCAGCTGCTCCAGCACGGGACCCGGCAGCGACGCCGACGACGACCGCACGAAGCGCAGGCCGGCCGAACGCGCGGCGCGGGCGTGGCGCGCTGATCGGGCCAGCACCATCTGGTGCATCGTGGGCACGGCGGTGTAGTAGGTGGGGCGCAGGCTCTTGAGTTGGCCGAAGAACCCGAAGGCGTCGAACCCCCCGGTTGCGACCACCGATCCGCCGGCCGAGAGAGGCGCCAACAGCCCCGCCAGCAGGCCATGGATGTGGAACAGCGGCATGACATTCAACGAGCGGTCGGCGCTCGTCAACTTCAATGAGTCTGCGATACCGGCGGCGGAGCACCCGAGGTTCCTCTGTCGCAGCGGCACAATCTTGGGCCGCGAGGTCGTCCCCGACGTATGCAGTACGAGCGCCACGTCATCCGGGCCGGGATCGGCAAGCCCGCCGGATGTGTCCGCTCGGCGGCGGCTGCTCGTCACTGGACTCCGGCCCCGGATCGAGTCCGGGACAGGCGCTTCGCCGGAATGACGGTCATTCGGGACCAATTCGAGGGCGGCGAGCGACGCTTGCATCCGGAGACGCAGGACCTCGTCCCCCGCCGCCTCACGGGCAGCGTCGCCACCGCTGTCACCGGTGATGAGCACGCTCGCGCCGAGGTCCTCGAGGTAGAACCGCAACTCGTCGCTTCGATAGCGGGGGTTCAGCGGCGCGGCGCAGCCGGTGACCGCCGCCGCCAGGAACGCCACGGCCGCGGCGGGCCCGTTCGGCAACACGATGGCGATGCGATCCTCCACCCCGACACCAAGAGCGCGCATCTGCTCCCGCAGCCGGGTCACGGCGGCGCGCAATCCGTCATGCGACAGGACCGAACCGTCCTCGGCGAGGATTGCCGGATCGCTACCCGAACCTGAGCCGAGAAGCTCCCAGACGGTGTCAGCCATCGATCCCGATCACAGCAGACGAGGGTGGGGGACGAGCCCAGGATCCCGCCGGTTGCTGGATTCCGGCCTTCGCCGGAATGACGGTCTGCGAGCAGCGGTCGCGGCCACCGCTCAAGATCCCTGGACAGCCTGGATGCGGCTGTTGAGGAGTCTGGTCAGGGCGTGGACCGCCGAGATCGTCGGGGTGGCGACTCCGGTCAACTCGCCCAGCTCGGCGAACACGCCGATCAGCGGATCCACCTCCAGAGGCCGGCCGGCCTCGACGTCCTGCAGCATGGAGGTCTTGTGCTCCCCCACCTTCTCAGCACCGGCGATGCGCTGCTCGACCGTGATGCGGATGCGCACGCCGAGGCGCTCGGCGATCTCGGCGGCTTCGTTCATCATGGTTGCGGCAAGGGCTCGGGTGGCCTCGTTGCGGCAGATCTGCGCGAGCGTGGCCCCGGTGAGGGCGCTGATGGGGTTGAACGCCAGATTGCCCCAGGCCTTGACCCAGAGATGGGTCCGGATGTCGGCGAGCACCCGCGACGTGAACCCGGCTTCACTGAGCACCGCTGCCACGGCACGGGCGCGGTCGGTCTTCGTGCCGTCGAGCTCACCCACCGGGAAGCGGTCACCTTCGACGTGCTGGATGACGCCCGGTCCGATCTTCTCAGCCGCCGGGTAGGCGATGCAGCCGACGATACGTTCGGCGGGCACGGCCGAGGCCAGTACCCCGTCGGGATCCAGCGTCTGCAGACGACGCCCGTCGTGCTCGCCGCCGTGACGTTCGAAGTACCACCAGCCGATGCCGTTCTGCACCGGCACCACCACGGTCTCGGGTCCGTACAGGTGCCCCAATTCGTCAGCGACAGCGGCGATCTGGTGCGCCTTCAGTGCGAGAATCACGACATCGTGGGGACCCAGCGTGGCGAAGTCGTCCGAGGCGACGACATCGGCCACCAGGTCGGTGCCGTCGGTCTCCCGGAGGCCCAGGCCGCCCCGACGAATGGCATCGAGGTGCTCTCCGCGAGCCACGACACTCACCACGCAGCCCGAGGCAGCCATCCGCACCGCCATCAGGCCGCCGATCGCCCCGGCACCCACAACGCACACCCGCACCGGCGAAGTCTGCCACGAGTCCGGCCCACTCCCGAGACTGGAGCAGACGGGCTGAACAGTACCCGCACCGCATTGACCCGCACGGCCCAGCGTGTTGCGGTAACCACGGGTGTTAGGTTGCGCCGGCAATGGACGCATCCCGGAAGATGCCGCCCTGGGTCAAGCGGACGATCATCTGGTTCTGGCTCGGCGGGCTCGGAGCGTTCTACGCCATCGGCGTCCTCCGAGCCCTCAGCACCCTCGTCGTCCTGGTCGTCATCTCCCTGTTCCTGTCGTTCGCCATCGAACCGGCCGTGAACCGCATGGAAACCCGCGGCATCCGCCGCGGCATCGGCACCGGCATCGTGTTCGTCGTGATCGTCGCCCTCGTCGGCGTGTTCGGCGCCGTCGTCGGCGTCGCGCTCGCCACGCAGATCATAGAAGTCGTCGACAAGGCGCCCGGCTACATCGACGACCTACAGACGTGGCTGAACGACACCGTCGGGATCGACATCGACCTCGCGGCGGTCAAGGACGAGTTCGTGGGTGGCGGCGGTTTGCAGGACATGGCGACCAGCCTCGCCGATGATGTGGCCGCTGTCGGCTCCACTGCGGTCAGCGTGTTCCTGCACGTGTTCACCGTCGCCCTCTTCACCTTCTGCCTCGTCGTGGAGGGGCCGAAGCTGCGCCGGTCCCTGGCGGGACTGCTGAGCGAGCGGCGAGCCGCGGTCGTGATCGACGTGTGGGCGCTGGCGATGAACAAGACCGGCGGCTACATCTACTCCCGGGTTCTCCTCGCCACGGTGTCAACGGCGGTGCACTGGGGCGCATTCACACTGCTGGGCGTACCGTCGCCGCTGGCGTTGGCCCTGTGGATGGGGGTCGTGTCGCAATTCATTCCCGGCATCGGCGCACTCGTCGGAGCGGTGCCGGCCGTCGCCTTCGCGTTGTTGCACGATGCCAGGACCGGCCTGTGGGCGCTCCTCGTCATCGCCGCTTACCAGATGATCGAGAACTACGTGCTCGCACCCCGCATCACCGCTCGCACCATGAGCGTTCACGCGGCGTTGGCGATCGGGGCGGTGGTCGCGGGCTCCGCGTTGCTGGGCGTCGTGGGAGCGGTGCTTTCGGTGCCGGTCGCGGCGACTGCGCAGGCATTCATATCAAGTTGGCGGGCGGAGCGAGCCGGAGCCGCTAGATCGGACAATCCGCCATCGCAGGAACCCGACCAAACGCATGCGTAGGTCCACCAGTCGGCTGGAGTGACGGCCGCGTCAAACGCCGAGACGACCGCTAGCGACGAAAACTCAAGAACCCGCCCGGTGAATGCACACGGGGCGGGTTCTAGAGAAAATCCGGCGGCGACCTACTCTCCCAGGACGTCTCCGTCCAAGTACCATCGGCGCTGG
>JAPPDX010000137.1 GCA_028824415.1 bacterium
GCTGAAGCCTCCCGATGAGGTCGGCCGGGGTCTGACAGTCGTCGAACAAGCTAGCCACATGTTGGTTGGTTCCGCGGGCGGGCTCCATCATTGGGATCCTGCGCAGGGTCTCGTCGCCGAGATCGAAGACCACCGAGTCCCAATTCGCGGCCACGACATGGGAGGCGAATTGCTGTAGGCAGCGGCCGCGGAAATAGGCCCTGGTGTCCGGCGGGGGGTTCGTGGTGGCCCACAGGACCTCGGTGGGGTCGACGAGGCGCTCCAAGGGCAATCGGTTCGCCACCGACCGTTCCGGGCGCAGGTCGTGGTACTGCAGATCCAGAGCCTGGAGGCGGGAGTCGGTCCAATCGCAACCGTTACGGGAGCGGTAGGCGTCCAGGAGGCTGTACTTGGCCACCCAGTCCACGGTCGTGGCCGGGCCGAGGGGGTCGGCCTCGAGTTGCGTCAACACGGTCTCCCAGCGGGCCAGCACCTCGTCGGCGACCTGGCCGCCCACCCCGTCGGTCCCGATGTCGTCGCAGTACTTGACGCAGCGCTCGAGGAGTTCCCACTGGACATCGAGGGCGGTCGCGCTGGTGCCGTCGGCGAGCCGGAACGGGTGGCGCAGGCTCAGGTCGCAGCTAATGGCCCGGATTGCCTGCACGGGCGCGGCAAGGCACAGATCATCGGGGAAGAGGTCCTGCTCCACGAGGGCCAGGACCAGGACCGTCGTGCCCACCTTCAGGAAGGTGGCCACCTCGGAGAGGTTGGCATCGCCCACGATGACGTGCAGCCTCCGGTAGTGCCGGGCATCGGCGTGGGGCTCGTCACGGGTGTTCACGATGGGCCGCTTGAGCGTCGTCTCCAGCCCCACTTCCTCCTCGAAGAAGTCGGCGCGCTGGCTCAGCTGGAACGGCACCGCGTAGCGCTCGAGGCCCGGGGCCTCGGTCCCCACCTTCCCG
Organism: bacterium; assembly: GCA_028824415.1. Lineage (GTDB taxonomy): Bacteria > Actinomycetota > Acidimicrobiia > Acidimicrobiales > CATQHL01 > VXNF01. The sequence continues at coordinate 942 of JAPPDX010000137.1, forward strand.
GCTCCACAGAAGATCTGGCGGGTGACGAAGTGGGGGGTGGCGCCGTGCACGATCCGCCCGAAGGGGGTGGCGCGATCCATGAGGTAGTTCTCGTGGCAGCCGTAGGAGTTGCCCTTGCCGTCGGAGTTGTTCTTGTAGACGACGAGTTCCTGACCCTCCGGGAGCAGCGCCCGGGCCGCCTCCATGGAGCGTTGCGCGATGACGTCCGCCGCCCGGTCCCATACGACGGCGCTGCGGGCGTCGGCGCACTCCGGCCCGGAGATCTCGGGGTGGGCGTGGTCCACGTAGTAGCGCGAACCGTTGGTCAGCACGGCGTTGACGAGATGGGTCTCAGGCTCGTAGCCGAGGTCGCCGCCGCCGACGCCGCGCGCATCCCGGCCCGGCATCTCGTCCTCGAAGTCCCATTCGACGCGCGCGATCGGCGACCCGGGGGCGTGCTGGAGACCGGAGAGGTAGGCGTTGATCAGCAGGGAGGAGGCTGTGATCGGGTTGGATTCCTCGGCACCGCGGTGGGTGATGCCGTACTCGGTCTCGAGCCCGCAGATCTTGGGGACGACCACGTTGGAGGAGAGCCGGGGTGCTACAGGTACTGGCCGGTGGCGACGCGCTCGATGGAGCGGCCACCGGTGTTGACGTCGTCGCGGTGAACCAGAGTGCGCACGAACACGATCCGCTCCCCCTTCTTGCCGGCGATCTTGGCCCAGTCGTCGGGGTTGGTGGTATTGGGGAGATCCTCGTGCTCGGTGTGTTCCTGGGTCACCGACTGCAGTAGGTCGTCGAGGGTGATGCCGCTGGACCCCCCGGCGATGACCCGCTTGATGGCGAGCTTCTTGGCCCGCCTGACGATGTTCTCGATCATGGCGCCGGAGGCGAAGTCACGGAAGTACATCGTCTCCTTGTCGCCGTTCTGGTAGGTGACCTCGAGGAACTCGTTGCGCTCCTCGGCGCTGTACATCTCCGCGACCGTCTGCTCGATCATGCCGCGGACCGCCTTGTCCCGCTCGCCGCCGCCGATGGTGTCGACGGCGCTCTGGGCGATCGGCAGATCCACCGTGAGATACCGGGCGTAGATCGCCGCGGCCGCCTCGGAGTCCGGCCGCTCGATCTTGATCTTCACATCGAGGCGACCCGGGCGCAGGATCGCCGGATCGATCAGGTCCTCGCGGTTCGAGGCACCGATGACGATGACGTTGCGCAGCGCCTCCACACCGTCGATCTCGGCGAGCAGTTGAGGCACGACGGTGGACTCCATGTCCGAACTGATGCCGCTGCCGCGCATGCGGAAGAGCGATTCCATCTCATCGAAGAAGACGATGACCGGCCAGCCTTCGGCCGAGCGGTCCCTGGCCTGCTGGAAGACCCTGCGGATCTGCCGCTCCGTCTCGCCCACGTACTTGTTGAGAAGCTCCGGGCCCTTGATGTTCAAGAAGTAGCTTCTCGCCTTCTCGTTTCCTGTGGCACTGGCCACCTTGGTCGCCAGCGAGTTGGCGACCGCCTTTGCGATGAGCGTCTTGCCGCAGCCGGGCGGCCCGTAGAGCAGGATCCCCTTCGGCGCCGGGAGGCGGTGTTCGGCGAACAGGTCCGCATACAGGAAGGGCAACTCCACCGCGTCGATGATCTTCTCGATCTGCGCGTCGAGCCCCCCGACGTCCTCGTAGGTGACCTCGGGTACCTCTTCCAGCACCAGGTCCTCGACCTCCGAACGCACGAGGCGCTCGGTGAGGAGGCCTGAGCGGGTGTCCATGAGCATCGGATCGCCGACCCGGAGCGGCACACCGGCCAGACCCTCTGCCAGATCCACCACCCGCTCCTCGTCGGCGCGACAGCTGACCACCGCACGGCTCCCGCCCTCGAGCAACTCGGTCAGGGTGACGACCTCGCCGGTGCCGTCGGAGGCGCGGGCCAGCACGACGCTGAGGGAGTCGTTGAGCGCCACCTCCTGGCCTCGTTCCAGGGTGCCCTCCACCTCGGGATGGATCGCCACGCGCATCTTGCGGCCCGAGGAGAAAACGTCGGCGGTGCCGTCGTCGTTGAGGTGCAGCACGGTGCCGTAGGCGTTGGGGGTCTGAGTGAGCTTCTCAACCTCCTCCCGCAACGCGCTGATGTGCTCGCGCGCCTCGCGCAGGGTGTGGGTCAACTTCTCGTTCTGCGAAACGGCCTGGGCCAACTGTCCCTTGGTCTCCAGCAGACGCTCCTCGAGGGTGCGGATGCGCTGCGGCGTGTCCTGCAGGCGCCTGCGCAGCGCCTCGATCTCCTGGCGCAACAGCTTCAGCTGAACGGCCTGATCCTTGGGCATCTCGTCGATCGTGCTCACCTCCCTCCACGAGTCCTCGTATGCGACCCTACACGCGGCGCCATGAGTTCAGGTGACTACACTCACTCCGGCCGCGGCGCCCTCGCGGCAGAGTCGCCGACCGAGTCTGGGTGGCATTCGTGCGGGGCGTCCTCGAGCCGGCGCTATAATTGCCGAGCGGTGATTCACCGGTCAGGTACGCACCGTCCAGTCAATCGGGGAGCTGCAAGATGAAGGTCTGGATCGACCAGGATCTCTGCACGGGCGACGGTCTCTGCGAGGAGATCGCGCCGGACGTGTTCACGCTGCTCGACGATGGCTTGGCCTACGTGCGCGAGGGTGACACCATCTTCAGCGATCCGGGCGGACCCACCGGACTGGCCGTCGTGCCGGCGGGTCAGGAAGAGGCGACGATTGAGTCCGCCGAGGAATGTCCCGGGGAGTGCATCTTCATAGAGATCGACGCCTGAGACGCCTGCGAGCGTCACGGCAACCGGCTCGACGTTCACCTTGACCGGCGCGCGCCTCGGCGGCCGCGCCCTGTCCGGTCAGCCGGAGTCGAGGCGCACCCAGGCCACCACCCGGTCGAGGCCCTCCGGCGGTGGCGGCAGGAGTTCGAGGCTCGTCCGCATGAGGAGAGAGCCCTCGCTCGCCTCGGACAGCCATCCGGGTGTGCTGGCCGCCGTCGGAGCCAGAAGCCAGGCCAGGGCTCCCGCTACTGCCGCCACGGCGATGAATCCGGCGACCCGATCAGCGGTGCGCAGAGATTCCGGCAGAGCGAGGTGCAAGAGCCGGCCGAGCCAGTAGCCGGCGATGTGGCCGACGAGCGCTCCTGCAACGAGGACGCCGGCGCTGACCCCCAGCGGGTAGGCCATCGGGTGCCACCGCTCCGTGGCGGGGCCGATCTCCTCCAGGGCCCACGGCAGGAGGCGGATGGCGCCCAGGAGACCGGGTGCCACCCCGAACCAGGCCAGCCCGGGCTGGAGCAGCCCGGTGCGCAATCCCACCAGTCCGGCGAGTAGCAGCGCGCCCACCACGGCCAGGTCGAGAAGGTTCACGGCGGGACGCCTCTAGGCCGGCAGCCGCCTGGCATGGGTGAGGAATCCGGTGTGGGCGACCATGCGATGGTCGGGCCGGACCGCCTCCCCGGCGATGTGCCAGGTCCGTTGCAGAACCTCGACGGTGGCTGCAAGTGCCCAGGGTCCACTCTCCAGCGACTCGCGCAGACGTGTGGCCTGGATCACGCTGGGGGTATAGGCGATGAGCAGGCCACCGGGCCGGAGCCGATCGGCAGCGTGCGGCGCGACCCTCCATGGCTCGGGGAGATCCAGCGCCACCCGGTCCAGTTCCTCCACATCGATCCCTTCGTAGCAGTCGCGCTCGGAGACGTGGTAGCGGGCCAGTGCCTCCGGTCCGAGGAACTCCTGCACGTTCTTGGTGGCGCGGCGGGCGAAGTCGTGACGGATCTCGTAGCCGAACACCTCCGCGCCGGCTCGGAGCAACGCCAGCGACAGCGCACCCGAACCCAGACCGGACTCCAGAACCCGATGGCCCGGGGCGATGTCGGCCAGCAGCAGCATGGGCCCCAGGTCCTTGGGGTAGATGACCTGCGCGCCGCGTTTCATCTTCACCACGAAGTCCGACAGCGTGGGACGGAAGGCCTGGAATCGGGTTCCGCCTGCCGAGCGCACCTCGCTGCCCTCCGGACGGTCCAGCAGATCGTCCCAGGGCACGAGCCCGGAATGGGAATGGAAGAATTCCCCGGCCTCGAGTCGGCGCAGGTAGCTGCGATTCTTCCGGTCGACCAGCAGGACCAGATCCCCGTCGTCGAAGTTGCGGTCCGGTGCGGCGGGACCGCCGGTATGGCTCTCGTCGCGGTCGCCGGGGCCGTCCGGCCGGCTGGTGGGGCTTCGGCTCTCCCCGCTCACGCGCGTCCAGTGACTCAGCGGCGCGGGCGCGGTGCGCCACCTGAGACCACGAGCCGTTCGCCCGGCTTCAGCTGCAGCGTGGTGCGAGCAGCCGGTTGCGTGGGTCGGAGTGCTCGGTCAAGGCCTCGCAGCCCCCAGGCCAGCGCTCCCGTCAGCAGCCAGAAGGTGCTGTCACCGAGCAGCCCGCGCGTGATGCCGCGGCGTCGCGCCGTTGCCAGGGCCCGGTTCATCGTCGCGGCCGCCATCGGGTCAGTACCTGCGCAACTCGACGAAGGTGCGGGACAGTCGACCGCGGCGCTTACCCAGGAAGAAGGCCAGGACCACGAGAACGATGCCGCCGATGACGCCGAGCCGGAAGCCACTCCGCCTCGCGGGGGCGCTGGCGGTGTTGAGGGCGTCGGCCACCTGCTGCAACCGTTCCTGAAGATCCTCTCGCGTGACGTCAGCGCGCCTTGCGGCGTTCACGACTTCTCCTCCTCCGGTGCGCCGCGTCGCCGTGCCCGGGCGGCCGAACGTGCGAACAGGAAGACCACGAGCACCCCGGCCAGCACGATCGCGTACGGCGTCCAACTGAGGTTGCCTGCGAGGTGCCCGCCGGTCTCGGTCTGCAGCGCTCGCAGACCGCCGAGAGCGAGCAGAACGAGCCCCGTGGAAACGAAGACGCCTCCGAGGAGCCCGAATCCCAGCCAGGCCAGTAGACGCTTGAGCGGATCCACCGCCTCCTGTCGGAAGTAGGCGAGGACGACATCGCGTAGTTCGGCAAGAGCCTCCGCGGGTTCGGTCGGCGTCGCATCCGGGGCCGGCTCGGTTACCGGCGCACCTCCTCCGGAAGCGGCGTCGTCGGAGCGTCGCGCCTCGTCGCCGCTCGCAGGAACCACGCGAGCGAGTCTACCGCTGTGCCCCAGGCGCTCTGGCCGGGGATCCGCTCCCCCGGCGTCGGAAGTCAGGCAGGTGAGAGGTCGTCACCGCCGCCCCGGAGCAGGCGAAGTGTCTCCTCGACGCCCGCAAGGAGTTCCGCGAGCAGCCCGAGACGCTCCGGGGTGGTGGGCGCGCCGAGCAGGCGCAGCCTGTCGAGTTCTCCGACCGGTGCAGCGCTGCACAACTGGTACGCGGCCCGGGCGGGATCGCTGCTGAGCCGGTCGAAACGGAGTTCCGGGATCCCGCCGGCCCGATCGGCTCCGAGCAGTTCGACGATTCGCCGGAACGCCTCAGTCACGACAGCCGCCTGAGCGAGCTCGCTGTCGACGGGCACCGGCGGGTCGGGCCAGGACTCGGTGAGGGCTCGCGGGTAAGGGTCGTCGGGCAGCCAACGGTGAACCCTCAGCCTTTCCAGGCACTCGGTCTCCATGATCCAGCGTTCTCCCTCCACCCGGCGCGCCCGGAGGATCCGAACCAGGACACCGAGGTCGCTGCGGACCTGGCCGGGGTCGGACCCGACCTCCGATCCGCGCATGATCAACACGACCCCGAACAGCCGGTCCCCGTCGAGGCAGAACCTCGTCAACTCCGTGTACCGGGGTTCGAAGACGTGCAGCGGGAGCGCGGAGCCCGGCAGCGGCAGGCGCTGCAGCGGGAACATCGGCAGCTCTCGCACCGCGGAGTCCCCCGGTGGCGATGCAGCCACGGTGGCTACCCCTCGCCGGCGACGCTCTCGGCGCTGCTGTTGCCGGTCTCGACGTAGTTGGGGTGGTCGACCAGAATCTCCAGCAACTGCTGGAGGAAGGCGTCTGCGTTGATGGAGGCGAGGCGTTCACCGTTCAAAATGGCGGCGAAGGTGATCGGCCGACCGTCACTACCGGTAACGAATCCCGCCAGGGAGGACACGCCGGGCAGCGAGCCCGTCTTCGCCCGGACCCGCCCGGCGGCCGTGGAGTCCGTGAAGCGGTTGCGCAGGGTGCCCGACTCCCCTGCCACGGGCAGGTACGACGCCAAGGGCCCGTCGGGTCCGCCGATCTCCAGGATGTCGGTGACCTGCCGGCAGCTGAGTTCGTTCTCGGGGCTGAGGCCCGAGCCGTCGGCGGGCGGGAACACGAGCACGGGCCGGCCGGCGTCCGCGGCCAGCAGCTCCAGAGTGGCCAGGGCGCCGTCGAGGGTCGAACCGGTGCCCGACCAGGCCAGGCCGACCTCCTTCAGCAGCAACTCGGCCGTTGTGTTGTCGCTCTCGGCCAACATGAATCGCAGGTAGCTGCTCAGCGGGGCCGAGTCGATGGATCCCAACTCGACGTAGCCACTGAAGTCGCGCTCGGGCGCGGCCACGCCGGGACGCTCGGGGATCCTCACCGCCCGGGCTTCCAGCATGTCATCGAACAGAGCCGCCGTGCGCAGCGCCGGCTCGGGCTCGGGGAGCAGTCCCGCCGTCGTGACGATTCCCTCCGGCGTCTGGAAGCCCTGGTTGAGGGCAACCGGGTTGAGAGTTCCGGCGGCGCCGGCCTGGATCCATTCCGGGGGCCACGAAGCCACAGCTGTCGCCTCGTCGTAGCGAGTCTGCACGGTGATGACCCCGCCCTCGATGCGGGTGAGGCCGCCGGCCACGAGGTTTCCGGCAAGCTCGTCGAGCGAGGTGGGTTCCGCTCCGTTGGCGGCGAGCAGTGAGGCGTACTCCACGGTGGCGAGAAGCGGATCCCCGCCGCCGACCAGATAGAGGTCGCTGGGCAGGATGCCGTTGACCGGCCCGGACTCGGCGATTGCCACCGTGCGGAAGGTGTGGTCGGGGCCCAGACTCGACATGGCGGCATGGGCGGTGGCGAGCTTTTGCAGCGAGGCCGGTGTGAGAGGCACGTCGGGGTCCTTCACAAACAGGTCCTCGCCGTCTTGGCGCACGACGAGGCAACTCCGTGCCGGCGCGTTGATCACCAGTGCGGTCAGGTCGCGTCCCAGCGTCACTTCGCGGCTGGGCGCCGTTACCGGCGTCGCGCTCGTCGTCAGCGTCGGGAGGCGTCGCGCCGAGAGCAGCGGGAAGTCCGCTTCGGCCACGCCGAGAGGCTGCGCCGGCGGAGGTTCGTCGGCCAGTTGATTGGACACCAGCAAGGTCGCGACCGCCACGGCGAGCAGCACGAGCGGCACGAAGATGCGGAACATACCGCTCAAACTGTAGGCCCGGCCTGCCCGCGCGAGGCGCGTGCTCCTCGCAGCGCGGCTCGGCAATCGGTGTGCGCCGAGAAGCCGCGTTCACGGCGGCACAGGCGGTACGGTCAGGGCGTGCAGATCGTCGCAGCGCTGTTCATCGAGGAAATCGACGTGCGGCAGGTGCCGGGGCCCTCGACGCGCCTCGACCTAACGGGCGTGCATTTCTCGGTGGCGGCGCCTGCCGACCTGCCGCTGGTTTGGACACCCCATCTCGTGGTGATCGTGCGGTGCCCCGCCGACGGCGACGGGAACGAAGTGCTTGAGGTGGTCTACACCCGCGACGGGACCCAGATCGCCCGCAATGTGCAGTACCTGCAGGTGGAGCCCGGAAAGTTCAGTTTCCGGCTCGTGCGAGCGGAGCTGCAGTTCGAGGATTACTCCACGGTGGAGGCGCATTGCCGCCTTGGCGACGGCCCGATCACGGTTGTTCCCTACACGCTGCTCGCACCGGCGGAGACGGGCGCGTGAACCCGCTGCGACGGTCGCCGCGCCCATGAGCTTTGCCGTGGCGCTCTCGGAGGCCGAATCTACGGCAGACGCCGCTGCGGCCGTCGCCGCCGAGTTGGCCGGCTCGTGTGAGGCCGATCTGCCCGCCGCTGTCGTGTTCTTCGCAACTGCGGCACACCTCGACGCCATGGATCTCCTCGCCGGCACCCTCGCCGATCGTCTTGACCCGGACCTGCTGCTTGGCGCCGGAGCGGTCTCGGTGATCGCCGGCGGTCGGGAACTCGAGGAGACGCCTGCCGTGGCGGCATGGGTCGCTCCCCTCGACGGCGCCGTGCCGATCCGGTTGAGCCCCGCAATCGGGGCCGACCACTCGCCCGTCGACGAGCTGCCATTGCTCGGCGAGCAGCCGCGCACCATGCTCCTGCTCGCAGATCCGTTCAGCTTCCCGGCCGACCGCCTGCTGCGCGATCTCGGAGCCGACTTCCCCCATGTGCGCGCAATCGGGGGCTTGGCCTCGGCCTCGGGAGCGGCGGGCGGTAACCGCCTGGTACTCGGCGGCGAGGTCTTCGACGATGGAGCCGTGGGCCTGCTGCTGGAGTCCAGCGCGGACGTCGAGACGGTGGTGTCGCAGGGTTGCCGCCCGATCGGGCGCCCCTATGTCGTGACCCATGGCGAGCGCAACCTGATCCACGAGTTGGGAGGCCGCCCGGCCCTCGAACGCCTGCAGGAGATCGTCGAGGGTCTCGATTCCTCCGAGCGCGCCCTCGTTCAGCGCGGCCTTCACCTGGGAATCGTCGTGAACGAGCACAAGCTGGAGTTCGACAGGGGCGATTTCCTGGTGCGGGGCGTACTCGGCCTGGAGCGACGGTCCCGCGCCCTGGCGGTGGGCGACATCGTCGAGACCGGCACCACGGTCCAGTTCCACGTACGGGACGCCGCGACCGCGCGCGAGGATCTCAGCGGCATGATGGCGGGACGCTCCGCCGGCGGCGCGCTGCTGTTCACCTGCAACGGCAGGGGACGGCGACTCTTCGAGGTGGCGGATCAGGACGCCTCGGTGGTCTCCGGTGCCATCGCCCCGGCCCCAGTGGCGGGGATGTTCTGTGCCGGCGAGATCGGGCCCGTCGGGCTGCGCAGCTACCTGCACGGCTTCACGGCCTCGGTGGCGCTGTTCGGGAGGGCGGCAAGCCGGTGATGCTCCGAGATGTGCTGCACGACGAGGCGGCCGACGGGACGCTGCGTGACCCCAGCCTCGAGCAGCGCGCCATCGAGGTGATCCGAGGACTGGCCATGGATGCGCCCCACGCGGCCCGCTCGGGCCATCAGGGGACCGCTATGGCCCTGGCTCCCCTGGCGCACGTGCTCTGGAGCCGGATCATGACCTACGACCCGGCGGCTCCCGAATGGCTCGACCGGGACCGCTTCGTGCTGAGCGCCGGCCACGCTTCGATCCTCCTGTACAGCATGGCCTACCTCTGCGGATACGGCCTCACTCTCGACGACTTGAAGGCGTTCCGGCAGTGGGGCAGCCGGACCCCCGGCCATCCCGAGGCGGAGCCGGCGATCGGCGTGGAGGTCACCACCGGTCCGCTGGGCCAGGGATTCGCCAACGCCGTGGGTATGGCGCTCGCCGAGCGCTGGCTGCGCACCCGCTACGGTCCCGAACTCTGCGACCACCACACCTTCGTGATCTGCAGCGACGGCGACCTCGCCGAGGGCATAAGTCACGAGGCGGCCTCGATGGCGGGTCACCTGGGTCTGGGCCGCCTCGTCTACGTCTATGACGACAATCGCGTGTCCATCGATGGCGAGACCGACCTCTGGCTCTCCGACGACGCCGCGGGGCGCTTCTCGGCCTACGGGTGGCACGTCGAGACCGTGGGCGACGCAGCAGAGGATCTGGATGTGCTGGAAGCGGCGCTGCGCCGTGCCATGGCGACCGAGGTCCCCTCGCTCCTGGTGCTGCGCAGCCACATCGCTTACCCCTCCCCGGACCTCACCGACGCGCCGGCGGCCCACGGCTACGCGCTGCTGGACGACGAGATCGCTGCCGCCAAGGCCGTCATGGGACTGCCGCCCGGGGAGCGCTTCTGGGTGCCCGACGACGTGCTGGAGTACTACCGGGCAGTGGGTCGGCGCGGCGCAGCGGCGAGGCAATCCTGGGAAGGGCGCTGGTCCGACGCGGTTCGCTCCCGCCCGGAGCTGCCGGGCCTGTGGGCCGCGAGGCCGCCGGCGGGCTGGGATTCCGGCGTGGGTCCGTGGGAGATCGGCACGCAGGTGGCGACCCGTGCGGCCAGCGGCACCTGCCTCAATGCGCTCGCCGGTTCCATGGATCACGTCCTGGCGGGCGGCGCCGATCTGACAGGCAACACGGGCACGAAGCTGGCCGCCGAGAGCCTCCTCGGCCGCGACAACGGTGACGGGCGACAGGTCTTCTTCGGCGTGCGAGAGCACGCCATGGGTGCGGCGATGGTCGGGATCGCACGCCACGGCGGTCTGCTCCCCGTCGGTGGCACGTTCCTGGTGTTCAGCGACTACATGCGCCCGGCGGTGCGCCTGGCCGCCCTGTCCGAGGCCAGGGCCGTGTTCTGCTGGTCGCACGACTCTCTCGGAGTGGGCGAGGACGGTCCGACACACCAGCCGGTGGAGCACGTGGCGTCCCTGCGTGCGATCCCGGACTTGACGGTCATCCGACCGGCTGACGCCCCCGAGACGCTGGGCGCGTGGCGGATCGCCCTCGCCGGCAACGGTCCGACGGCCCTGATCCTCACGCGCCAAGCCACGCCGGTGCTGAAGGGCACCGACGCGGAAGCGGTGGGACGCGGCGCCTACGTGGTGAGCGAACCCGACGGGGCGGTGGTGACGCTCGTGGGTTCCGGCAGCGAGGTGGCATTGTGCGTGAGCGCCGCCGCCCGGCTGCAGGAGGAGGGAATCGCGGCGTCGGTCGTGTCCATGCCGTCTTGGGAGCTGTTCGCCGGCCAGTCGGCCGAGTACCGCGCGGCGGTGATCCCACCCCACCGGCCGTCGCTGGCCGTCGAGGCGGGCGTCACTCAGGGCTGGGAGCGCTGGGTGGATCGTGCTCTGGGTGTGGAGAGATTCGGAGCCTCGGCGCCGGGCAGCGTCGTCCTGGCCGAGTTGGGAATGAACCCGGATCGTGTTGTAGCGGTCACCAGGGAACTCCTGGGCGCGGCGGCGCCTGCCGGAGGCTGATCGGTGACTGCTGAAAGGAGCGACGTTTGATGAGCCGGCTGGTCGAACTCCACGAGGTGGGCCGGCAGAGCCCCTGGCTGGACAACCTGAAGCGCAATTGGATCACCGGAGGTGAGTTGGCCCGCTGGGTTGAGCGGGGCTGCCGGGGCATCACCTCCAACCCCACGATCTTCCAGAAGGCCATGACCTCCGGCGACGCCTATGACAACGACCTGGCCGAGTTGGCAGCCGGCGGTGTGGGCACCGAGGAGAGCTACTGGCATCTCGTCACAAGCGACATCAGCGCCGCGCTCCGCGTGCTGCGGCCCGTGCACGACACGAGCGCCGGCACCGACGGCTACGTGTCGGTGGAAGTGGCTCCCGAACTGGCCCACGACGCCGCGGCGACCGTGGAGGCGGCCCGGCACCTCCACGCTCGCATCGACGCTCCCAACCTCTATGTCAAGGTGCCGGCCACCTCGGCCGGCGTCGACGCGCTGCGTGTCCTCACCACCGAGGGCCACAGCATCAACGTCACACTGATTTTCTCCCTGACGCGCTACGAGGAGGTGATCGAGGCGTACCTGAGCGGCCTCGAGAGCCGCTCAGGTGATCTGGGCGACATCTCCGGGGTCGCTTCGTTCTTCGTGAGCCGTGTCGACACCGAGGTCGACCGCCGCCTGGAGGCCGTCGGCACCCCGGCGGCGCGTGCCCTGCGCGGCCGGATCGCGGTGGCGCAGGCGAAGCTGGCATACGCGATCTTCCGCCGCTGCTTCTCCGGACCGCGCTGGGCGGCCCTGGCCGCGCGCGGCGCCCGCTTGCAGCGACCCCTCTGGGCCTCCACGTCGACGAAGAATCCCGCCTACCCGGACACTCTGTACGTGGACAACCTCATCGGGCCCGACACGGTCAACACCCTCCCCGAGGCGACTCTCGAGGCGTTCGAGGACCACGGGACGGTGGCCCGCACGATCGACGCCGACCTGGACGCCGCCACCGCAGCCCTGGAGGGTCTCGCCAAGGTGGGCGTGGATCTGGACGATGTCGCCGAGGTGCTGGAGGCCGAAGGGGTGGCGGCATTCGCCAAGTCCTTCGACGAGTTGCTGGAAACGCTCGCCGGGCGGGCAACCGAACTCACCGCCTGAGCGGACGGCGCCTCAGAGCGACGTCGAGTCGTCGCTCTCCTCGGGCCTCTGCAGTGCTGCGATCGCCCTGCTGACCGCGCGTCGGGCCTTGAGGAGCCGCCGTTCGGCGGCCAGATGGCCAGGATCGCCTCCGGACGCGGCGGCACGCAATTGCTCGAAACCCAGGTCGTCCATATCCGCTGCGATGCCGGCAAGCCGCGCGGCCAGATCCTCGAAGGCGTCCCGGGTATCAGCCACCTCCGAAGTCTGCCCGCGTCGCGACGCGACGCGGTGACGACGCCCGGGTGAGGCGGTATCCCGGGGATTCTCAGAGTCGGCCAAGCGGCCCGGTAGCCTCGCCTCCGGTGCGCTTCCTCCGCTCGTTCCGGCTGGCCGGCCGCCTGCCACGCGTGCTCGGCGCGGCGGTGGGCGTCGGCGTTTGCGTTGGACTCCTGGTGGCACTCTTCGAGCAGGTCGTTGTCGAGGTCATGCTGGAGCGGCTCTTCGAACTGCCGCTGTGGCAACAGGCCCTGGGACCGCTGGTCGGCCTGTGCGCGGCGGCCATTCTGCTGCGCGTGGTCGGCGGGCGCGGGACCACCCCGGCAACCTCGGACGAGTACATCAAGGCCTTCCACGAGCGCTCGCCCCGGCTACCCCTCCGCCAGCTGCCTGCCAAGCTGCTCGCGGGGGCCGCCACGATCGGTTGCGGCGGGGCGCTTGGCATGGAAGGGCCGTCGATCTTCGCCGGCGCCTCCCTGGCGCACAACCTGCAACGCGTTCTGGGCCGCTTCCTGCGTCGGGAGGAGATCCAGATGCTGCTCACCGCCGGCGCCGCTGCCGGTGTGGCCGCTATCTTCCGGGCCCCCGCAACGGGGGTCATATTCGCCCTGGAAGCGCCCTACCGAGACGACGTGACCCGCCGGGCTCTACTGCCGTCGCTCGTGGCCTCCGCTGTCAGCTTCCTGATGTTCGCGGTCGTGCTCGGGGACACCAGCCCGGTCTTCCCCGGCTTGGGGGGCGATCTCCGCACCCTGGCAATCGTCGACCTGCTGGGTGGTGCGCTGCTGGGGGTCACCGCCGGCCTCGGTGGGCGGGGTTTCTCGGCACTCGTCCGCTGGGCCAAGGCTCTCCCCGGCCGCGTGGGGCCGGTGGGGCGCATCGTTGCCATGGGCGGCCTGCTCTGCGGCTTGGCGTTCGCCACCAACGCTCTCTTCGGATCACCCCTGAGCCTCGGACCCGGCGTGCGGTCCGCCGAGTGGGTGCTCGACGTCCCGAGGGGTGTCTGGCTCATCGTGGCGCTGTTCGGGATCCGGATCGTGGCGACACTGGCGACGGTGGTGGCGGGCGGCACGGGAGGCCTGTTCATCCCCCTTGCCGTCCAGGGAGTCCTGATGGGAACCGTGGTCGGGGTGCTGCTGGACCAGACCGAGACCGGCCTTTACCCCACGCTGGGCTTGGCGGCGTTCCTTGGAGCGGGCTACCGCGCCCCGATTGCCGCGGTCATGTTCGTGGCGGAGTCCAGCCAGGGTTCCGCGTTCGTCGTTCCGGCGCTGGTGGCGGCGGCCGTTGCGCAACTGGTGGCAGGGCGAGCCAGTGTTTCCTCCCACCAGGCGGCCGAGCGCCTCGGCCACCTGGAGCGCCGCTTCATGCTGCCGATCACCTCGGTGCTCCGGACCGACGTCCTGACGGTTCCACCCGACGCCACGATCTCGGAGTTGATGACCATGCACGTCCTCGGACGCCGCGAGCGCGAGGTGGCGGTGGTGGACGGACGTCACTACATCGGGATGTGCGGTCTGGATCAGATCGGCGATCTACCCCGCAGCGAGTGGGAGTCCACGACCGTGCGGGACATGGTCGCCGTCGACCTCCCGGTGGCGAACCCCTCCTGGACCCTTCGCGACGCGGTCGCCGCAATGGACAAGGCCGACGTCGAGATGCTGGCCGTCGTGACCGCCGACGGGACCTTCGTCGGACTCGTTCTCGAGGACGACATTCTGAAGCTCGACGAGATCCTGGAGGAGACCGGCGGCTGATTCCCGCCGGCGGAGGCGGACATGCCCCGGAGTCGTAGGACCACGCTCGGCGCGATTCTGATCGAGTTTCTACGTTACGAGTCGGAATGGTGCGCGCACCACGATCGGCAGTCGTGGCCCGGGAGCGCCCCGCACTCGGGGCAGGGCTCCTCGTCGTCCTCGAAGAGCGCGTCGAACCCGTCGCTGGTCTGCTTCAGCGCGCGAGCTTCCTCGTAGCGCCGGTGGCGTCCCTTCTTCACAACCAGAACTCCGAACTGTATGTGCCGAGCGCCGTACCGCAGGGGTGCAGCTCTGTCTGTTGCGAGAAACGCCGCTCCCACCGCGCGTTCCCGCGGGATGAAGGATTCTAGTGTGTTCTGGCCTGCGTCTCCGTCACTTCTCCAGCACCGGGCGGTGCCTCGCCGATCAAGTACCGGCGCTGTAGCCGTTCCTGCTCAGAGCGGCTGGCCGGATCGTCGCTCGAGACGTAGCTTTCCCTCCGACTCCAGAGCCACCGCGGCCTTGCCGGTCATCAACTCCTCGACCCGCGAGCCGTAGCGCTCGTAGCGCCAGCCGGTGGCGAGCCGGGCTCCTGGCTCACCCTCGAGGAACGAGGTCAGATCGGCGCGGGTCGCCACGAGCGCGGGATCCAGGTCGTCATCCCGGGCGACCTGCGAGAGCCAGGCGGACACGAGTGCGACGACCGGCTGCAGGTGTGACCTGTCGGGACTCTTGGGCTTGCGGGGCACCTGGGGAGGGTTGCCCCGCGCCTCGCGGATGACCTCGAGTAACTCCGTTCCGGTGGAGCCTCCCATGCCTCGGCCGTCCACCCCGCGTACCTTGACCAGGGCGGCCTGAGACTCGGGCGCGGCCTGCACGACCGCCGCCAGGGCCAGATCGCTGAGCACATAGCGGACCGGGATATCGAGTTGCGCGGCACGCCGCTCGCGCCATCCTGCCACCGCGATCGCCAAGGGTTGGGATCGCCGCGGCAGCCTGCGGAGCTCCCGGACCCGCAACCAGGCATCCTCGGGCCGGCGCGAGGACGCCTGGCGGATGCGCAGGAGCTCGCACTCCTCCTCACACCAATCCAGGCGGCCGAGAGCCTGAAGGCGGGCTCGCAGAGCGGACCAGAGGTCCGGGAGGTAGCGCACGTCGCCCGCCGCGTAATCGAGTTGCTCAGACTGCAGGGGCCGACGCAGCCAATCGGTGAGGCGATCGCCCTTGGCCACGTCGACTCCGAGGAACCGGGCGAGCAGGTCACGCAGGGAGGCCGACCGGAGACCGCAGAATCCCGCCGCGGTCTGGGTGTCCATCAGGCGCGCGGGCACCTGCCCTACCACGTGCCGCATGATCTCCAGATCCTGATCCGGAGCATGCATGACCGCCGTGGCCCGGCTCTCCAGAAGAGCCTTCAGGGGCCCCAGCGGCGTAGCGAGAGGATCGAGCAGGACCACTCGCTCCGCCCATGCCAGTTGCACGAGTCCGAGACGGGGAAAGTAGGTCTGCTCCCGGTGGAACTCGGTATCCAGCGCGTAGCTGGGGGCATGGCGCGCCTCGTCCACGAGTTCAACGAGCCGCGCCTCGTCCTGCACGAGTTCGTAGCCGATCAGGTTCCCGACCCTCCGTTACGCGCCCGGTCCGGGCACATCGGCCGCCTCGCGGCGGAGATTTCCGCCCGCCTGTTCCGAAGTTCTCCGAGCCGGTGCAGATAGCACTGGCGGCCTCAGCGAGTGCAGGTCTCCCGGGGTGTCGACGTCCTGCAGTGTGGTTGGGTCGCACACGGTCACCAGGCGCGCCCTCACATGGTCGAGGGCGGTGTGGAGCCGGCGCTCCCCCGCCTTGAACAGCGGCTCGAGGAGGTGTCTGCAGTCGCGCCGCCACACGGCGTGAGCGGGCTGTGGTCGACCCTCCAGCAGGGGTACCACCACATCGGTGTTCGCGTCGGCGTGCTCCAGCAGTTCTCCTACGGTCCCCGCGCTGGCGCGTGGCAGGTCGCAGGCCAGGACGGCGACCCAGTCTCGCGTGGCCACTCTGAGCGCCGTGAGCAGCCCGCCCAAGGGACCCTCGCCGGCGTGATCGTCGCGAATCGCCGTGAAGCCGAGACGCGCCAAGCGGGCCTCGTCACCGCCGATGCTGAGCACTTCGACCGCCCCGGCCTCGGCGAGTGCGCACCGGGCGACCTCTGCGAGTGGCCGGCCCCCCAAGGCAGCGAAGGCCTTGTCGTGCCCCATGCGCCTGCTGGCACCGCCGGTGAGGACGGCGCCGCTGAAACTCCGGTCCGGTTGGTCAGGAATCGAACTGCTCCGGTGGCCATTGCGGGTCGAGTTGGCGCAGGAACTGCTCGCAGCGCTGAGCCTCCTCCTGCTCCCCCAGTTGCGCCGCGGTGCGCGCCAGACCCGCCAACGCAAGCAGGAAGCCCCGGTTGTCCGGATGGTCCCAGCGAACGTAGCCCGACCCTCGCCAGCCGCTGCGACGGAGCCTGTCCAGGCCCCGGTGATAGCCGACGCGGAAGCAGGCGTACGCCTCCACGGTGTCGCGTGCCTCCTGGCCCAGCCGCGCCCATCCCTCCAGGAACAGGGGCCAGCGGGCGACGACCTCGCTGATGCGGTCGCGTCGATCCGAGGGTGCCGCCGCCAGGGCACTCGCCAGCAGAGTGAGCGCCTCGGTGGGTTCGGGGTCGAGCACTGTCTCCGGTGGCCCGGACGGGTTCATCGAGATGGGTATGTCAGTCACGTGGGCTCCTCGACGGACCGGCGGTTCCGCTGCGGCATCGGGCGCTGCCGCCCGCAGCCCGCTGCAGGTTCATTCGACCCGCCGGCATTATCGCGCTGGCTCGGGGGCGCGACGGAGTTCACGCGGGTCCTCGGGGACACGCACCAGCCGCAGCACGTCGGTGCTGCGCGTCGCCGGGTTGATGCCCGCCAGGACCGCCACGAGGTCACCGGGGCGTATGTGTCCCAGGTCGGTGGCCGCCTGCACGGCGTCGGCCACCCTCGATTCGTAGGCGATCTCGCTGGCGAGACAGATGGGTTCGACTCCCCAGCTCAACGTCAGCTGACGCACCGTCCGGGGATCGGCGCTGAATCCGAGCACCGGGACGCGCGGCCGGAAGCGCGCCATCGAGCGGACCGTGAAGCCGCTGCCGGAAACGCAGATGAGTGCCGCCAGGTCCACCTCTTCCACGACCCGGGAGGCTGCGGTCGTCATGGCATCAGTGACCGACAGCGAGGTCTGCTCCGGGTTGATCATGTGAAGTTGGGTGATGTTCTGCGCCCAGCCGGTGTGGTCGAAGCGGAGGTCGGCCTCTTGGGCAATTCGCGCCATCGTGGTGACGACAGGGACCGGGTGGGCCCCGATCGCCGTCTCCGCGGAGAGCATGACCGCGCTGGACCCGTCGAAGACGGCGTTGGCCACGTCGGAGGCTTCGGCGCGGGTCGGCACGGGCGACTCGATCATCGACTCCAGCATCTGCGTGGCGGTGATGGCGGGGCGACCGCCGGCGATGCAGCGCCGGATGATGTCCTTCTGGAGGTGCGGCAGACTCTCGATCGGGCACTCGATGCCAAGGTCACCTCGGGCCACCATGATGGCGTCGGCCGCGCTGATGATCGCATCGATGTTCTCGACAGCGGGACGGGTCTCGATCTTGGCGATCAACAGCGGTCCGCCGGGCGGGGGCGCGGTGCCCAGGGCGCGGAGGTCATCCGACCCGCGCACGAACGACATGGCGATGAAGTCCACGCCGGCCTCGACGAACGCCTCGGCGTAGCGGAGGTCCTGGTCGGTGGGAGTCTTGAGGCTGAGCCGATCGGCGGGGATGTAGAAGCCCGGCCGGCCTCGCAACAACCCGCCGTGGAGCACCCGACCGTGCAGCTCTCCGCCTCGCCCCGACTGGATCTCGATGAGGACCTGGCCGTCGGCGAGCCCGACGCGATCTCCTGCCCGTACGTCGTCGAGGAGGCGTTCGTAGTCCACCTCGAGCACCCGGGCATCGCTGGCCACCTGTCCGGGCCGGAGAATGACCTGGGCATCCTGCTCGAGCATGGCACCGCCGCGAGGCAGTGGCGCGACCCGGATCTTGGGGCCGGGGAGATCGGCCAGGATGCCGAGTTCGCGCGCCTCTTCGCTGGCAACCCGGCGGATGCGCCGGTAGAGCTCGAGAGAGGAGTCGAGCGAGCCGTGGGAAAGGTTGACGCGGGCCACGTCCATGCCGGCGTGCATGAGCTTCGCCAGGACCCGGGGACTCTCCGACGCGGGCCCGATCGAAGCGACGATCTTTGTGCGCCGCCGGTCGTCGGTCATCGCGGCAACCAGGAGGCGGCCCAGCGGATGTCCAGGCCGTGCGCAGCGAACCGACCCCGACCTCTCATCTCTTCAGCAGGCTACCGGCGTGGCTAACCTCCGCGCCATCTTCGAGTTGGCGCCCTACCTGCGACACGACGGGCCTCTGGCCTTCGCGCACCGCGGCGGCGGTCACGAGGCTCCGGAGAACACCTTCGCCTCCTTCGAGCGCGCCGTGACCATGGGGTACCGGTATCTGGAGACCGACGCCCGGCTCACCTCTGACGGTGTCGTGGTTGCATTCCACGACCCCGCGCTCGACCGCCTCACCGATGGCACCGGCCGCATCGCGGATCTCAGCTGGGCGGAGGTCGCCGCTGCCCGGGTCCACGGGATCGAACCGGTGCCTCGGCTGGAGGAGGTGTTGGGCGCCTGGGAGTCCGTTCGCTTCAACATCGACCCGAAGTGCGACGCGGTCGTCGAACCGCTGGCTGAACTGGTCCGGGATCTGGCCATGGTGGAGCGGGTCTGCTTTGGGTCCTTCAAGGCGCGCCGGACCGCGCGACTGGGCAGGGTCCTGGGCGCTCAGGCCTGCAGGAGTCTGGGGCCACTCGGAGTCGCACGGTTGTGGCTGTCCGCGCGTGGCCTTCCGGTTCCGGCGATGCCGCGCGGCGCGGCCTGCGTGCAGGTGCCGGCCTTCATCGAGGGACGGGCCCTGGTTGACGAGGCCTTCGTGCGGGCGTCGCATCGGAGCGGGTTGCAGGTGCATGTCTGGACCGTCAACGATGCTGCCCACATGCATCGGCTGCTGGACGTCGGTGTGGACGGTCTGATGACCGACAGGCCGAGTGTCCTGCGCCAAGTCCTACAGGCCCGCGGTGCCTGGTGAGGCCGTCTTCGGGAACAGCGGAGCGGCGATGAACGTGCCGTCACGGCACCCCTCCACCGGAGTCCTGTTGAGCACTTCGTTGACAACTGCCTGCAACCCTGTTGACAGCGCGGGAGCAACTGGGGATTTCTGCCGAAATTCTGGGGATTTCCCCGAATTCAGGCATTCCGCGATTGCACGCGTTGGGACCCCTTGCCAAACTCACACTCAACCGAATCACCTGCTTTGCTCCTTGCCGCGAGGAGAGGAGCCCGCAGGAAGCGCAGAGAGCCGGGCAACCGGAGCGAAGCGAATCCGGCGGAGGCGGGCGGAGGGTTCGGCCAGGATCGGCTCCGCCGGAGACTGGAAACAGGATCCGGTTGCGGGTCCGCCGGCCGCAAGGCAGGTGGATCTGCTCCGAACCGAACCGGAACCGTCGGAGGCTGCGGCCACCGGTAGAGACCGGCGAGGATCGGAGGAGGCGAGCCACCTCTGCGGGGTGGCTCGGCCGCTGGGAGACGATTCATAGGGAGGCCCCGAGAAGCCGACCGGCGCAAGTCGGAAAGCTACTCGGGGCCTCGCCCTTTCTCGTCCCGAGGATGCCGGAGAAGCCGACCGGCCGCTGGCGGCCTCGCCCTCTCAGAGCCCTCTCAGAGCCCTCTCAGACGCGCTCGCAGGCCCGCCAGCAGTACCAGGCCGCCACGGACCGGTAGGGACGGAAAAGCTCACCGGCACGCTCGAGTTCGGTCGGCGACGGCAGATCCTCCAGCCTGAACGCCAACGCGTAGCCCTTGCGCACTCCCAGGTCACCGGTCGGCCAGACGTCGAGCCGGTGCAGCGTGAACAGCAGGAACATGTGGGCCGTCCAGGGGCCGATGCCGCGCACCTGCACGAGGCGGGCCACGACCTCCTCGTCACCGAGACGTCCCAGACCCGCCAGACCGAGCTGCCCGGAAAGGTCGCGCTCGGCGAGATCCAGCAACGAGGCCGTCTTGGCCGCGGACAGGCCCGCGCCCCGTAGCACCTCCCGCTCGGTGGCGGCGACCCTCGCAGCGCTGCAGTCGCCGTCCAGGGACGCCAGCACGCGCCCCCAGATGGCTCCCGCAGCCGCGCCCGCAAGCTGCTGGTAGACGATTGCCCGCGCCAGCGAGGCGAAACGCTCGGAGACCCGGGGCCGCGGCCCCAGCCGGCACGGGCCGTGGAGGGTCATCAGGCGGGCCATCGCCGGGGACCGGCGGGCGAGTGCCTCGCTGGCCTCCGCGAGGCTGGTTCGAGTCACGATCGGATACTACGTGCGACCCCGCGGTGCACCGCCGGACCCGTTGCCCGGATCCGGTCGGCCGGTCGACATCGCTACGCGGCGGTTCCGGGAAGAGAACTCGCCGTCGCCAGGCGCCCGGTAGGGTCGCCGAATGGTGCTTCCTCCGGTCGTGCTCGTGCACGGATTCGCAACCTCTTCCCACCGCACATGGGGATCCCTGGGTTGGATCGACCTGCTCACCGAGGCGGGACGCGAGGTGCACGCCCCGGATCTCCTCGGTCACGGCACCGCACCGAAACCGCACGAGGCGGCCGCCTACGCGCATCTGGAGGGTTGGCTGGCCGAACAGCTGCCCGAAGGGCGACTCGACGCCATCGGCTTCTCGCTGGGTGCCCGCCTGCTGTTGGGCGTGGCCTCCGAGCAACCGGACCGCTTCCGGCGACTTGTCGTCGCCGGGGTCGGGCGGAACATCATTCACGGAGAACCCGACTTCCGCCGGCGGGTCGCGGAAGCCGTTGCGGCCGTCCGGCCCCCCGAGGACCCCGCAATGGCCTACTTCCACGCTCTCGCGGACCGACCGGACGTGGACCGCGAGGCTCTCGTGGCATTCCTGGAGGGTTTCGAGGTGGACATCGAGGTCACCCGGCTCGCCCACATCACCTGCCCGGTGCTGGTCGTCCTCGGTGACGGCGACCGCTCGGGTCCGCCCGACGAGCTGGTGGCCGCCATCCCGGATGCGGAGCTGCGCACGCTGCGGGGGGTTGATCACGCCGCCACACCGAAGAACTACGAGTTCCTCGACGCCGCCCTCAGCTGGGTCGGCGAACCGCTCCCCTGACCGCGCGAATTCCGGGGATCGCTCTCAGTCCTCCCCGCCGCCGGTGTCCGGCACTCCAGCGGGCTCCTCTGCCGCGGACTCCCGGTGGCCACCGGTCGAAGCGGCGGAGCCCCCGCGCCGGGCGAGCAGGACCCAGAGGCCGCACAGGGCCGACATGATGGCCGCGGCCAACATGCTGAGTGCGAACGCCCGGCTGAACGCCTCAGCGACCTCGGACGTGACCGTGTCCAACTGACCCGCTGTCAGTTCGCCGGCGGCGGTCAACCCCGCCGCTGTCTCCAGTGCGGCACCCGGCGAGTCCTCGGCCGGGCCGGCCAGCGCCTCACCCAGGCCGGCGACGTCGATCCTGCGGCGATAGACCACCGCCGAGAGCGTCCCGAGAGTGGCGATACCCAATGCCGCACCGACCTCCCGGGTGGCGTCGTTGACCGCCGACCCCACTCCCGCCTTGGCGAGCGGCGTGGAAGCCATGATGTCGTTGGTCGCTGGAACCGTGGTGAGGCTCAGTCCCACACCTGCCAGGGTGATCGGCGCGACCAGGAAGCCGTAGGTCGTGGTCGAATCGGCCAGCGACAGCAGGCCGAAGCAGACCGTGAGGGTGGCGAAGCCGGCGGCCATCACGGGCCTGGCGCCGAAGCGGCTGACCAGGCGCGGGGTGAGCGGTGCCACGAGCATGCCGCTGGCCGCCTCGGGCAGGGTCGTCAGCCCGGCCTGCAGGGGGCTGTACCCCAGGGCGAACTGCACATACAGGATCAGCAGGAACCAGAAGCCGATGAGCACGAGGAACGACGTCGTGTTCACACCCGCCCCCACCCTGAAGCGGGGTTCGGAGAACAGTGACAGCGGCAGCATCGGATGCGGGGTGTGCCGTTCCCAGACCACGAATGCCGCCCCCACAACGAGCGCCACCGCAAGCCCGGAAACCACCAGCGGTGAACTCCACCCCCGCTCCGGTCCCTCGATGAGCCCGAACAGCAGGGCGCTCAGGGCCACCAGCGAGGTCAGCGCCCCGAGGGGATCCAGCCGGGCGGCCTCCGGGTCACTCGACCGGGGAACCCACAGCGCGGTGGCCAGAAGGACCGCTCCGCCGATGGGCACGTTGTAGAGGAACGCCAACTCCCAGCCGCCGGGAGGGATGAACCACCAGCCCGTCATCAGCAGGCCGGTCAGGAGCGGGCCGAGCGCGCCGCCGGCGCTGGCGACGCCCGCCCAGATGGCGATTGCCTTGGGCCGCTCCCGCGGCGAGAAGACGTTCGTCGTGATGGAGAGCGTGGCCGGCATGATGAAGGCGGCACCGAGTCCCATGAGCGCCCGTGAGACCAGTAGCACGAGCGCGTTGGTCGCCATGCCACCCAGCAACGCGGCCCCTGTGAAGATCACCAGGCCCAATTCCAAGGCACCCTTGCGCCCGTAACGATCGCCGAGGGCGCCCGCGGTCAGCAGCAGCCCGCCGAAGGTGATCGTGTAGGCGTTGTTGATCCACTGCAGGACGGCCAGGCTCACGCCGAGATCGCGTTGCAGGCTGGCGAGCGCCACGTTGACCCCGGCGATCGACATGATCACCAGCGCCAGGCCGAGGCTCAGCACCGCGAGCAGCCACCAGCGTCGCCGGTACACCTCGGGTCGGCGGTAGAGCTCCATTGCGCGGTTAGCGGGCGCGGCGGCTCGGCGCAGCCCGGCTAGCGCAGCGGCTGATCCGTGGGCGTCACCGGCGCGGGCAGGAAGGTCCGACCCTCCAACCAGTGGTCGACGGCGGCGGCACAGGAGCGACCTTCGGCGATGGCCCACACGATAAGGCTCTGGCCGCGGCCCATGTCCCCGCAGACGAAGGTGCCGTCGGTGCTCGTCATCCAGTGGTCGTTGCGAGCCACATTGCCACGCTCGTCGAAGGTCACGCCGAGATCCTCCATTAGCCGTGATCGCTCCGGCCCCACGAATCCCAGCGCCAGCAGGACGAGCTGGGCGGGATGGTTCTCCTCGGTCCCCGGAACGGGTTCGAAGCTCATCCGGCCGTTGTCGAATCGCTGCTCGACTCGCACCGTGCGCAGCCCTGCCACGCGTCCCTCCCCGTCGTCGGTGAACCGCTGGGTCTGGATGGCGTAGCGCCGCTCACCGCCCTCCTCGTGCGCCGAGGAGGTGCGCATCATCAACGGCCAGGTCGGCCAGGGCGTACTCGAGGCGCGCTCGTCGGGGGGGCGGGGCATGATCTCGAACTGCTGCACTGAGGCGCAGCGTTGCCTGTGCACCGTGCCGAGACAGTCCGCGCCCGTGTCTCCCCCGCCGATGATGATCACATCCCGGTCCGTGGCCGGGAACGGGTGGTGCTGGAGGTCACCCTCGACCACCCGGTTGGCCGGGGGTAGGAACTCCATCGCCTGGTGGATGCCCTGGAGTTCGCGCCCCGGGATGGGCAGGTCGCGCCAAGCTGTCGCACCGCCGGCCAGAACCACGGCGTCGAAGTGCTCCCGCAATGCCCCCGCGGTGATGTCGATCCCCACGTCGGTCCCGGTCACGAAGCGGGTGCCCTCGGCAGACATCTGCTCCAGACGACGGTCGAGGAAGCGCTTCTCCATCTTGAACTCGGGGATGCCGTAGCGCAGCAGCCCACCGAGGCGGTCCGCCCGCTCGAAGCACACAACTTCGTGACCGGCGCGTGTCAACTGCTGGGCCGCGGCCAATCCGGCCGGACCGGAGCCCACCACGGCGACGCTGTGCCCGGTGTGTTCGGCAGGCGGCATGGGCCGCACCCAACCCTCGTCCCAGGCTCGGTCGATGATCTCCACCTCGACCTGCTTGATGGTCACGGGATCCTCGTTGATCCCCAGAACGCACGCCGCCTCGCAGGGCGCCGGGCAGAGCCGGCCGGTGAATTCGGGGAAGTTGTTGGTGGCGTGAAGTCGCTCGATGGCGTCCCGCCAGTGGTCCCGGTAGACGAGGTCGTTCCAGTCGGGGATGAGGTTCCCGAGCGGGCACCCGCTGTTGCAGAACGGGATACCGCAGTCCATGCAGCGCGAGGCCTGGGTGCGCACCGCGTCGATGTCGAAGGGCTTGTAGACCTCGCGCCAGTCTCGCAGCCGCACCGGCACCGGCCTCCGCTCGGGCAGGGCCCGGTCGTGCTTCATGAAGCCGGTCCGGTCACCCACTTCCGGCCTCCGGCGGCATGGTCCGGTCTCAGTCGTGCGCCGCGGCCATGATGGCCGCCCGCACGTCGCTGCCGGTCAGCGCGGCGCGCTCGGTGGCTTCGAGAACCCGCTTGTAGTCCTTCGGCATCACCTTCACGAACAGCTCCAGGTGGAGATCAAGATCGGCGAGAAGCCGACCCGCCAACTCCGACTCGGTCTCGGTGTAGTGCATCCGCAATCGCTCGGTGAGCCAGGAGCGGTCGTCGCCGTCCAGCGGGTCGAGATCCACCATCTCCCGGTTCACGCGCAGTGGGAAGGTGCCGTCCGGGTCGTAGACGTAGGCGATCCCACCGGACATGCCGGCACCGAAGTTGCGACCGGTGGGGCCGAGAACGACCGCCCGGCCGCCGGTCATGTACTCGCAGCCGTGATCGCCGACCCCTTCGGCGACGGCCACCGCGCCCGAGTTGCGCACACAGAAGCGCTCCCCCACAACGCCTCGCAGAAACACCTCACCTCCGGTCGCCCCGTAGAGGATCACGTTGCCGGCGAGCACGTTCTCCTCGGCGACGAAGCGTGCCTCGCGGTGCGGCCTGGCCACGATCCGGCCCCCCGAGAGCCCTTTGCCGAGGTAGTCGTTGGCGTCGCCGAAGAGCCGGAGGGTCACGCCCCTGGGTACGAAGGCCCCGAAGCTGTTGCCCGCAGAGCCCTCGAAGCGCACATCGATGGTGTCGTCGGGTAGGCCGTCCGCACCCCAGCGGCGCGTGATCTCGTAGCCCAGCATGGTGCCGACGGTGCGGTTCACGTTGCTGATCGGCAGGTCGATACGGACCGCCTCACGGTTCTCGAGCGCCGGTGCGGCGAGCCGGATCAACTCGTTGTCGAGGGCGCGGTCGAGACCGTGATCCTGCTCGCTCACGCAGTACCGGTGGCTGCCCGGGGAGACCGCCGGCATGTGGAACATGGGGCTCAGGTCGAGGCCCTCGGCCTTCCAGTGGTTGACAGCGTCGGTCACGTCCAGCAGGTCGGCCCGCCCGACGGCGTCGCTCAACTTCCTGAAGCCCAACTGCGCCAGCGTCTCGCGCACCTCGGTGGCCACGAACTCCATGAAGTTCACGACGAACTCGGCCCGTCCCTCGAACTTCTCGCGCAGTTCGGGGTTCTGGGTGGCGATTCCCACCGGGCAGGTGTCCAGGTGGCAGACGCGCATCATCACGCAGCCCATGACCACCAGAGGCGCTGTGGCGAAGCCGAACTCCTCCGCGCCGAGCAACGCCGCGATGATCACGTCCCGCCCGGTCTTCAGCTGCCCGTCCACCTGCACCACGATCCGGTCCCGCAGATCGTTCAGCAGCAGCGTCTGTTGCGTCTCGGCGAGACCCAGCTCCCAGGGCGTCCCGGCGTGTTTGATCGAGGTCAGCGGCGAGGCTCCGGTGCCTCCGTCGTGGCCCGAGATCAGCACCACGTCGGCATGCGCCTTGGAGACACCCGCGGCCACCGTTCCAACCCCCAGTTCCGAGACGAGCTTCACGTGGATCCGCGCCCGCGGGTTGGCGTTCTTGAGGTCGTGGATGAGCTGTGCCAGATCCTCGATCGAATAGATGTCGTGATGGGGCGGCGGCGAGATCAGTCCGACGCCCGGCGTGGAGTGGCGAACCTCAGCGATCCAGGGCCACACCTTGTGACCCGGGAGTTGGCCGCCCTCGCCCGGCTTGGCACCCTGGGCCATCTTGATCTGGATGTCGTCGGACTCGACGAGGTACTGGCTGGTCACGCCGAAGCGGCCCGAGGCAGCCTGCTTGACGGCGCTGCGGCGGTAGTCGCCGTTGGGGTCGCGCACGTAGCGCCGGGGGTCCTCCCCGCCCTCGCCGGTGTTGGACTTGCCACCGATGCGGTTCATGGCGATGGCCAGGGTCTCGTGCGCCTCGGCGGAGATCGATCCGTAGGACATGGCCCCGGTGGCGAACCGCTTCACGATCTCGCTGACCGGCTCCACTTCCTCCAGCGGCACCGGGTCGCAGCGGTCGGTGCGGAGGCGGAACAGGCCGCGGAGCGTCCCCAGGTTCTGGGACTGCTCGTCCACGGCGTGCGAGTACTGCCGGAAGATGTCGATGCGGCCTTCCCGTGTGGCGTGCTGAAGCTTGAAGACCGTCTCCGGGTTGAACAGGTGGAACTCCCCCTCGCGGCGCCACTGGTACTCGCCTCCAAGCTCCAGGTCACGGTGGGCCCGCTCGATCTCGTTGGGGGCGTAGGCCAGACGATGACGCAGTTCAACCTCCCGGGCCAGATGCGAGTAGCCGATCCCGCCGAGTCGGCTGATGGTGCCGGTGAAGCAGTCCAGGACCAGGCGGTGGCCCAGGCCGACCGCCTCGAAGATCTGCGCTCCCACGTAGGAGCGCACCGTGGAGATGCCCATCTTCGAGAGGACCTTCAGGATCCCCTTGTCGCAGGCCTTGATGTAGTTGCGGTGCGCCTCGTCGACGTCGGTCTCCCCCAGCCCATGAGCTCCCTGACCGATGAGGTCGGCGATGGACTCGAAAGCCAGGTACGGGTTGACGGCCGTCGCCCCGTAGCCCAGCAGGAGGCACATGTGGTGCACCTCGCGGGCGTCGCCGGATTCCACGATCAGTCCGACCCGGGTGCGTTTGCGCTCGCGCACCAGGTACTGGTGGACGGCACCGACGGCCAGCAGCGACGGGACCGGCGCCAGGTCCTCGTCACTGAAACGATCCGACAACACGACCAGGTTGACCCCGGCGTCGATGGCCTCGCTCACCTCGGAGCGGATCCGGTTGAGAGCGCTGTGCAACCCCGGACCGCCTTCGGCCACCGGGTACAGGCAATCGATCACGGCGGTGCGGAACGCCGGGTTCACGTGATCGATGTCGATGAGGCGCGCCAGCTGCTCGTTGGTGAGCACGGGGTGGTCGATGAGGATCTGCCGGCAGGATTCCGGCCGCGGATCGAGCAGGTTGCCCTCCGGTCCCAGCCAGCCGTAGACGGAGGTGATGATCTCCTCGCGGATGGCGTCCAGTGGTGGGTTGGTGACCTGCGCGAACAGCTGCTGGAAGTAGTCGTACAGCATGCGCGAGCGCTTCGAGAGCACCGCCACCGGCGTGTCGGTGCCCATCGACCCGAGCGCCTCCTTGCCGTCCCGGGCCATCGGGGCGACGAGGATCCGGAGTTCCTCGTGGGTGTAGCCGAAGGTCAGCTGCCGACGCCTCAGCAGCGGTTCGGCGGCACTGCGCCCGGCGGACACCTCCGGAAGGTCCGCCAGGCGAATCTGGTTCTCGTCGAGCCATTGACCGTAGGGACGGGCGCCGGCCAGGTCGCGCTTGATCTCGTGGTCGCGAACGATGCGGCCCTGGCCGGTGTCCACGAGGAACATCCGTCCGGGCTGCAGCCGTCCCTTCTCGACGATCCGGTCGGGAGCGACGTCCAGCACGCCGAC
Source organism: bacterium (assembly GCA_028824415.1). Classification (GTDB taxonomy): domain Bacteria; phylum Actinomycetota; class Acidimicrobiia; order Acidimicrobiales; family CATQHL01; genus VXNF01. The sequence continues at coordinate 28,888 of JAPPDX010000137.1, forward strand.
CTCCGAGGCCATGACGACGAGATCGTCATCGGTGACCCAGTAGCGGCTCGGCCGCAGGCCGTTGCGGTCCAGGACCGCCCCTATGGCTGTGCCGTCGGTGAAGGCGATGGAGGCCGGGCCGTCCCACGGCTCCATGAGTGATGCGTGGTAGCGGTAGAACGCCTTGAGGTCGGGCGCCATGGACTCGTGGTTCTCCCATGGCTCGGGGATCATCATCAGAACCGCCTCCGGCAGCGAGTAGCCGCCGAGGCACAGCAGTTCGAGGCACTCGTCGAAGCGCGCCGTGTCGCTGGCGCCGGGCGTGCAGATCGGGAAGATCCGTTCGAGCGCCTCCTCATCGAAGTGCTCGGAGGATAGCAGTGCCTCGCGGGCGCGCATCCAGTTCTGATTGCCCTGCACCGTGTTGATCTCTCCGTTGTGCACGATCATGCGGTAAGGGTGGGCGAGAGGCCAACTGGGGAACGTGTTCGTGGAGAAGCGGCTGTGCACCAGCGCCAGACCGCTGCGCAGGCGTTCGTCGGTGAGGTCGGGGTAGAACTGCCTCAACTGGGGCACGACGAGCATGCCCTTGTAGACGAAGGTGCGCGCCGAGAGGCTCGGGAAGTAGACGCCCTCGTGGGCGAGGCTCATCGATCCGAGCATCTCGCCGCTGGTTGAATCCTGCTCGGGGTCCATCTCGTGACGGATCCGGCGACGGCAGATGTAGGCGCGGCGGTCCAGGTCGATGCCCGCCTCCCCGTCGCCGGCAATGAACAGCTGCCGGAAGCGAGGCATGGTGCGCCGCGCGCCGGCACCGAGCATGCCCGGCTCGGTGGGGATCTCCCGCCACCCCAGCACACGCAGACCTTCCTCGACGACGATCCGCTCCACGACGGCACAGGCCTCTGCGGCCCGCACCTCATCGTTCGGCAGGAAGGCGATCCCGGTGGCGTACGTTCCCGGCACCGGCAGCTCGAAATCCACGACCTCCCGGAAGAAGGCATCGGGCACCTGCACGAGGATTCCCGCACCGTCTCCGCTGTTCACCTCGGCGCCGAGGGCACCCCGGTGCTCCAGGTTCCCGAGCGACCGCAACGCCAGGTCCACGATTCGGTGACTGGGCCGGCCCTGCAGATCCACCACGAAACCCACCCCGCACGAGTCATGCTCGAACTCGGGGCTGTAGAGACCCTGAGGCGGCGGGAGGTCGGGTGTGATCGGCATTTGGACTCGTTCTCGTGACGCTCGACGTGTGCGGTTCGTTGGGGCGCGCCCGAACCGAAGGAAGGCTTCTGTCAGGGCGCCCGAGCCGGCCGGCGCCGTCGGCGACCGATCCCCAGTGCGAATCCACCGGGGGCTCCATCCTACCGAGAGGCCCTTCCAGGGCCAAGAGCCGGCCGGCGCGCTGACCGGGCGCCGCCGCCCGGCGGGCGGGCTCGGTGGCTAGAGGCGCCGGTGCAGGTGACGCAGGATCACTGCGGCGCCGAGGAAGACTGCCGTGATCTCGAGGCGACCGACGATCATGAGCCCGGCCAGGACCAGACGGGCGGGGCGGGCGAAGACCGTGAAGTTGGAGGACGGGCCGGCCTCGCCGAGGGCCGGGCCCATGTTGGACAGGGCGCTGATCACCCCGGAGACCGCGGTGACCGGATCGGCGCCGAGCGAGGTCACGATCAGCGTCCCCACTCCGAAGGAGATGATGTAGAGGGTTCCGAAGCCCAGCACCCTCCCGACGACCGGCTCGGGGATGACCGCCCCGCCCAGTTTGACCGGCACCACCGAGCGAGGCCTGCGAGCCAAGCGGACCGTGCGCAAGGCGTGCGCGGCGGAGATCTGGGCGCGGAACACCTTCATGCCGCCCGAGGTGGAGCCCGCTCCCCCGCCGATCAGCATCAGCACCCCAAGCACCACCTGCGTCGGCGGCGTCCAGGCGGCGAAGTCCCCCAGCCCGCCGGGACGGATGTTGTGAAACCCGCCGCTGGTGGCCAACGTCACCACGTTGAAGAAGGCGTCGCGCAATGAGAGGCCGAACGACGCCCCCTGGCGCAGCCACAGCAGCAGCGTGATGAGCGCCGTGGCGAAGGCGATGATCTTCAGGAACAGCATCTGGTCGCTGGCGCGCCGGTAGGCGCGCCAGTCCCCCCGCAGCGCCCGGTAGTGGAGGCTGAAGCTCATGGCCCCGGCGATCATGCCGGTGGCCATCACCAACTCAGCTCCGAGCGACTCGAAGTGGCCGATCGAGCCGCCGTAGGGCGAGAAGCCCCCGGTGCCCGCCACGGTGAGGGCGTGTGCCACGGCGTCGTAGAGACCCACTCCCGGAACGGCGAAGAGTGCAACGGCGATCACCACGGTGAGTCCGGCGTAGACAAGCCAGAGGCGCTTGGCGGTGCCGCTGATGCGCGGCGCCAAGCGGTCGCTCTCGGGGCCGGGCGTCTCGGCGCGCATCAGCTCCTGGCCGCCCACGCCCAGCAGCGGCAGGACGCTCACGGCCAGCACGACCATCCCCATCCCGCCGTACCACTGCGTGAGTTGCCGCCACAGCAGCATGCCGCGGCCGTGGGCGTCGATGTCAACAAGCACCGTCGAGCCCGAGGCGGTGAATCCCGAGATCGACTCGAACAGCGCCGAGTCCCACTGCGACCAGCCGAAGAAACCGGCGTCCAGCACGTACGGCAGGGCGCCCAGGACCGAGCACCACAACCAGGTCCACACCACGACGGGGAACACGTCTGAGGGTCGCACATCGTCGGGGGGCCGGAACCCCCTGAAGAGGATCACCCCGACCGCGGCCGTGATCAGGGCGGCGAGAAGCAACGGCCACTCGCCGTCGGAGGTCGCCGAGGCCCACTCCACGAGCGTTGCGATGATCAGGCCCGGGACCAGGAACAGGAGGGCGAGGCCGACCACGTGCAGCGAGAGGTTCTGGCGGTGCGGCGCCCGCGGCACGAGCGAGAATTCGGAGGCGCCCCGGAGTGCCCGTCTCACGAGTGCATCCTGGGGCCGTTGGCTCGCTCAGCCGACAGCAGGCGCCGCGTCCCCGTCACGGCTCCCCGGGCGAGAACGAGCAGCGGGAAGAAGGACAGCCGTCCCAGCACCATCATCACCGCCAGAACGATCCGCTCACCACCTTCGAGTGCTCCCAGATCGGCACCGGGTGCGGGACCCATCGTGGCGAGCGCGCTGATCGAGGCGCTTGCGCCGCCCCAGAGATCCATGCCGGCGAGGCTCAGGCCGAACACCCCCGCCAGTACGGCCGTCGCGAACAGGATCTGGTAGCCGTTCAGCAGTGCCAAAGGCCTCTCGGCCACCGAGCGCCGGCCGATCTTCACCACGTGCACCGTGTGGGGGTGGATCTCGGTGACCAGTTCCCGGTAGGCATAGCGGGCCGCGGCGATGGCGCGGCGCATCTGGAAGCCCCCACCGGCGGTGCCGGCCATCCCGCCGGTGGCGATCAGCGCCACCAACACCGCCTGCGCGCCCCAGGACCAACCGGACCAGCCGGCCGGCTCGAATCCGGTGCTGCTCGAGACCGCGGTCACGGTGACGGCAGCCCGCCTCAGGGCTGCCGGGCCACCGTCGCTCCAGGTCAGAGCCGCGACGGCCGCGATCCCCACGGCCAGCACCAGCAGGTAGGCGCGGAGTTCGAAGGATTGCCACAGCACCCCCCAGCGGCCCCGCACCGCCCACCAGAGCGTCACCACGCTCACGCCGGCGAGCGCCATGAAGACCGTCGCCACCGACTCGATTGCTGTCGAATCGAAGTACTCCAGGCCGCCGGGATGGTTGCCGAATCCCCCCGTGGAGATTGTCGTGAAGGAGTAGCTGAACGCATCGAGCGCGCCCATGCCGGCAATGGCGTAGGAGGCCGCACACAGCGCGCTGACGGTGCCGTAGACGACGGCGATCCGGCGGAGTTGTGTCCCGAACGGCGGCGCCGAGGCACGGTCCGGAAGGCCGGCGATGTCGCCGGGCAGGACCAGCGCCGGAACGTACAGAGGAAACGCCCCCGCCAGCAGAGCCAGTGCCGCGAACCCTCCGAGCCACTGTGTCAGTGCCCGCCAGAAGAGCACCGCCGCCGGCAGCGACTCGAGTTGGGGCAGCACGCTGAGGTTGGTCGTGCAGAACCCGGCGATCGACTCGAATATGGCATCCGGCAGTGATCCCGTCGCACCGGTCAGGAGGTACGCCGCCGTCGAGATGAGGATCATCATGGACCAGGCACTGCAGGCGGCCGCGAAGATGGCCATGGGCGACGGGTGCGAGGGGACGCGCACCCGCCGGACACATAGCCCCGCGACGGCGCTGCAGCCGACTCCCAACCCCAGCAGCGCCGCGGCGGGGGCCAGGTCTCCGAGCCCGACCAACCCGGACAGCACGAGCCCAAGGCCGCAGACCACGCTCGCCCACAGCGAAGCCCAGAGGGCCAGGTCGGTGCTCGCTCGGGAGCGGGTCCGCCTGCCGGCGGTGCCGCGTCTCGCCGGCGGGTCCGCCGGGGCTCTCACTCGAATCGCTTGCGGGCTGCGGCGACCGCTTTGGGACGGGCGAAGACCACCAGGTGATCCTGTTCCTGCAGGACCGTGTGACCCCTGCCGATCATCGACAATCCGTCGCGGACCACCGCCGCGATGAGCACCTCCTTGGGCAGGTGGAGGTCACAGATCCGCTGGCCGTGCACGCTGCTGCCGCCGGCGACGGTCATCTCCAGGACCTCGACCTCCATGTCCAGGTACGTGACGACCTGAACGCCGCCCCGGATGATCCGCATGACGCCGTTGGCGCAGGCGGTGCGAGGCGACAGGGCTCCGTCGATGCCGAGCGTGCGCAGGAGCGGCAGGAATTCCAGGCGGTGCAGCAGGGCGATCGTCTCGGGCACGCCCATCGACTTGGCGTAGAGGCAGGCCAGGATGTTGTCCTCGTCGTTGCCGGTGACCGCGATCACGGCGTCGTGATCGCCGACCCTTTCCTCCTCGAGCAACTCGGCGTCGGTGATGTCGCCCTCGAGGATCAGCACGTCGTCGAGGGTCTCGGCGAGCTCGCGGGCGCGTTCGGGGTCCCGCTCCACCAGGCACACCTCGGCGTGCATCTCCACGAGGCGTTCCGCCACCATCTCACCGGTGCGACCGCCGCCGAGCAGCATCACACGGTTGGCACGGGCGTGCATCAGCCCGAGCAGGTGCCGGAGTTCGTTGGAGGACGTTCCAAGATCCACGATCCGGACCAGGTCGCCGGGCTGCAGCACCATGTCCCGGCGCGGGATCACCGTCCGGTCGCCCCGCGAGACGGCACCGATGAGGAACTCCCAGTCGGGTCCGTACGGGGCGAAGCTCTCCGAGAGGGGCCGGCCCACGAGCGGCGAATCGGGGCCCAGGACGGTGCCGACGACGGTGACACGGTCGTCGGCGAGCATGTTGATCTCGCTGGCACCCGGGTAGTCGAGGAGGTGGAGGATCTCGACGGCGGTCTCCGCGTCGGGATCGATGACCTCGTCGGCCCCTGCCGCGCGCAGCAGGTCGGCGGCCCCCGGCGCCCGCAGGGCAGCGGCCTCGATGCGGGCGATCCGCCGCTCCACACCCGCCTGGCGGGCCAGCATGCACGCCACGAGATTGGCCTCGTCGTCGGTGGTGACGGCCACCAGCAGGTCGGCGTCGCCGATGCCGGCGGCGGCCATGACGTCGGGATGGCTACCGCTGCCGGTGACCACGTGGGCGTCGATGTGCTGTTCCACGTGCAGGGCGCGCTCGGTGTCCTGCTCGACAACCACAACGTGGTGGTTCTCCCTGGTGAGCCGCGCTGCGAGGTAGGAACCCACCTCGCCGGCGCCGACGATGACGACCTTCATGGCTCTCGCCTCTCGCGGCAACCGAGACCGAGGATGCCGATCCCAGCCGGAGAAGGCGGCTCTCCTCCCGCCGACGGGATGTCGAGTTCCCGACTCAGTTCCATGGCGCGAACTCACGACCGAAGCGTCGGACGCCGTCCGGTGACGCGAAGGCGTCCAGCGCCACGTCCTGGGGACGGCACACGAGTCGTGGCTCCCACTGGAAGACGTGGCCCACCCCCACCAGCAAGGGACCCTCCGGCGGCATCGGCGCATCGGGAGCGTTCCGGAAGGCCAGGGCGCGGTCGTAGTAGCCCCGCCCCCGTCCCACGCGTGCGCCGCCGGGGCCGAAGAGCACCCCGGCCAGGAGGATGACGTCGTGACTGAGGGCATCGACCGCTTCGCCCCGGGCCGGGACCGGGATCCCGAAGCGGCCCGGGACCAGGTCGGCGCCGCAGCGCCAGCGCGTGAAGATCAGACGGTCGGCGTCGTCGATCGCGGGCACGGTGACGGCGACGCCCTCGGCCCACAGCTTCGCCACCACCGGCCAGAGACTGACCTCGCCGTCGTCGGCGATGAAGGTCCCGACCACGCGGGCCAGACGCATCTCGGGCAGATCCCAGATGTGCGCCGCCAGCGCGGCGGCGGACATGGCCTGCACGTCCGTCGGAAGCTCACGTCGCTGCCGGCGCGCTCCGGCCTGTCGTGTGGAAATCTCCACCGATCGAACTCTAGCGAGGTGGCGGCGCCGGGGTAATTCGGCCACCCCTGGTCGTCTCATCGAGCCGGCGCGCCCACGCGGCCGAAGTCGCCGGGCCGCAAGGGCCGGCTGCTAGCTTGCGGAGGACTTTTCGAACCGAGGAGGTCACGGGAGTGCAGGCAATCCCCTATCTGGCCGGTGCGATCGCGCTGGCGGCCCTGGCTCTGGCCGGGTTCTTCTACCGCTACGTCCGCGCCGCCGACCCGGGTAGCCCTCGCATGGTCCAACTCATGGACGCCATCGCCGGCGGGGCCCGCACTTTCCTGCGCCGGGAATACCGGTGGGTGGCTGCATTCGTGATCATCATGATCGTATTGCTGGTCACGCTCCTGGATTGGGGGCCGATGGGGGCGGTGGCCTACTTCCTGGGCGCCCTGCTCTCGGCCACCGCAGGCTGGATCGGCATGACCGTGGCCACGATGGCCAACGCCCGCACCACTCAGGCGGCGCGCACCGGACCCCAGAAGGCCCTCCCGCTGGCGTTCCGGGGCGGAGCCGTCATGGGCTTCTCGGTGGCCGGCCTCAGCCTTCTCGGGCTGAGCTTCTGCTATCTGCTCTTCGTCGTCTGGCTCGAACATCTGGATGCCTTCCAGGTCATCACTGCGTATGGCCTCGGCGCCAGCTCGATCGCCCTCTTCAGCCGTGTCGGCGGCGGCATCTACACCAAGGCCGCGGATGTGGGCGCCGACCTGGTGGGCAAGGTGGAGGCCGGAATCCCCGAGGATGACCCCCGCAATCCGGCCACGATCGCCGACAACGTGGGTGACAACGTCGGCGACGTGGCGGGCATGGGCGCCGACCTGTTCGAGAGCTACGCCGGCGCCATCATCGCCCCGGTGGCCTATGTCTGGTTCGCCTACGGCGCCACCTCGGTCACCGACGCCGGCGAGGGGCTCCTCGGTGACCTGCTGCTGTTCCCGTTCCTGGTGGCTTTCGTGGGAATGGCCGCCTCGATCATCGGCGCCTTCTTCGTTCGGGCGGGCGCCTCCTCACGTGTCAAGGACCTGGCCAAGGCGCTGCACCGCGGGACGAACGCGGCGATGGTGATCACTCTCGGCGGTGTCTTCGCCATCGGAGCGGTGCTCTTTGAGGGAAGCGCCTCCTGGGGGCTCCCCCTGGCGGTCGTCTGCGGGATCGCTGTGGGTTACGCCATCGGTCAGGTGGCCGAGATCTGGACCAGCGATCACTACCGCCCGGTACGCCAGATCGCCCGGCAGACCGAGACCGGTCCGGCCACCACGATCCTGTCGGGACTGTCGGCGGGCATGATTTCCGTCGCCGCCTCGGTCGGGCTGATCGTGACGGCGGTGGGACTGGCCTACTACGCCGGCCAGGAGACCCTCGGAGACGCGGGGGCAAGCCTCTCCGGGGGGATCTACGGCGTGGCGATCGCCGCCATCGGCATGCTGGCCACCACCGGGGTGGTGGTGGCGGTGGATGCCTACGGGCCGATCGCCGACAATGCCGGCGGCATCGCCGAGATGTCCGAGCTTCCGTCGGAGGTGCGCGAGGTGACCGACTCGCTGGATTCCCTCGGCAACACCACGGCCGCGGTGGCCAAAGGCTTCGCTGTGGGATCAGCTGCCGTGACCGCGCTGGCCCTCTTCGCCGCCTTCAAACAGGCGGTCGGAGCCGAAGGAGGCGTCCTCTTCCTGGATCTGAGTTCGGTGAACGTGTTCATCGGGCTGTTCCTGGGGGTGATGCTGCCGTTCCTGTTCGCCGCGCTCACCATCGACGCGGTCGGTCGGGCCGCCAACAAGATGATCGAAGAGGTACGCCGGCAGTTCCGGGAGATCCCTGGGTTGCGAGAGGGAGCCGAGGGCGTGCAGCCGGACTCGGCGCGGTGCGTTGACATCTCGACCCGGGCCTCGCTGCGCGAGATGCTCATTCCCGGCACGCTGGCCATCGCCGCCCCACTCGTGATCGGCTTCATCGACATCGACGCGCTGGGCGGATTCCTGGCGGGTGCTCTCGTGTCCGGGTTCGCTCTGGCCATCTTCATGGCCAACTCCGGTGGGGCATGGGACAACGCCAAGAAGTACATCGAGGCCGGCAACCACGGCGGCAAGGGCTCCGAGGCCCACAAGGCGGCTGTCGTGGGCGACACTGTCGGGGATCCATTCAAGGACACCTCAGGGCCGTCCATGAACATCCTCATCAAGGTGATGACGATCGTGTCACTCATCTTCGCCTCGGCCTTCGTCTGAGCCCGCTGGGGGGACCCGGTGGATCTCGCCGAGGCTCTCGCGGCACTGCAGTTGACATCCCGCGCCACGTGGCCGCAGGTGCGTGCCCGCTACCGGAGCCTGATGCGGGCCAACCATCCCGACCTGACCGACGACCCCGGAGCGGCCGAACGCACGGCGCGCCTGACCGCCGCCTACGCCGTGCTGCAGAAGGCGACCGGCAACGGCCGGCGCCCATTGCCGGATCCGGCCGCCGGCCGCTCGGTGAGCGGCGCCGCGCGCAAGCCGCGCCGCACCGCCCCCGCGCCCGCCGGTCGCCCGCGAGTCGCGCGGCCGACCGGAGGCGATCCGGGGACAGCCGATG
>JAPPDX010000078.1 GCA_028824415.1 bacterium
CACGAACTAGACCAAGCCGCATAAACCACGTGTCAACCCAACGGGGGGAAGCTCACACTGCCGCGACTGATTGGGGCTTTGCGTGTCGCGCCGGCGGGTCCAGCAAAGAGCTACTGCCCCTGGTGCGGGTGGGCAGGACAGATACACGACAATCCGGACTCCTGCATCGACCACGCGCTGCGCCTCGCCCCCGACCTGCCTACGCCCATCGAACGGTCCTACGTCCGCCTCGTGGCCGTGCGACGCCACCCCGACGGCGAACGATGGACCGCGACGTGCCTCAGCTGCGGCGCCATAACCCACGGCCCCTCGCGGCGCAAAGCACAGGCCGCGACGCTGGCCCATGTCATCGAGTCCTGCGCCGCCGCGTCGCCGCAGCACCGCGACGACGCTCGGCTCCGCCTGGCGCTACGAAAATTCCAGCGCCACTAGCAGACCCCACGCCCGCGTCCACCGCCAACGCGACGCGCACCGCCCGGCACCCAGATCTGCATCCGCTCCCGCGACCCAGGCCGACACCGACACCGACGACCCACGCCAGCGCGCTAACCCCCGAAAGCTCTCGCGCGCACCTCGCCCTAGCCTCCCCAACACCCGAGCACCCCTACCTGACCGGCCACGCGAAAGCCCTCGTGATCGCCCTTGCTGCCGCCCTCGTGGCCGCCCTCGCGGTCACCCTTGCTGCCGCCCTCGTGATCGCCCTCGCGGTCACCCTTGCTGCCGCCCTCGTGGCCCTGCCGTGCCGGAAGTGTGGCACTGCCGACGCGGGGGCGCTGTGGGCCTCCGACTCGATTGCTGCACCTCCGCAGCCTCCAGCTCGCTGGATCCCTAGCAGGTCGCTCGGGAACTGTCACTGTGCCCGCGACCGTCGGGCGGTGACCGCCGTGGACGGGCAGTGTCCCGCCGAGTGATGGGCCCCTCTGTCAGGTGAGAGCCGTGTTTGTGCTTCGGAGGTCGCTGTGAGGTGCGTCCGAACGCGGTCTGAGATGCGTCGTTCGAGGACCCGGATGGCTTCTCGTTCGACCTTGCCACGGCTCAGACAGCGCTTGTAGAAGGCGTGGCCCTCGATGCCGGTGCTTCGGATCTAGGAGAGGTGGATGGCCTTGTTCAGTTGACGGTCACCACCGCGGTTGAGGCGTGAGAGGCGATTCGTCCGCTGCTGGCCTCGACGGGGCAACGCCATAGGCCATCGCGAAGCGGCCGGGGGCGACGATCTCGGTGAGGATGTCCGCGGCGACGAGGGGACCGCCGCCGTCGATGTCGGTCATCGTCGCGCCCCAGTCGGCGATGGCTCGGGCGATGCGGTCGGTGAGCGCGTCGTTGTGTCGGTTGAGCCGGCGTCTGTGGGCGATTCGGCGTCGGGCAACCTCCGCTGGTGTGCAGCGGTCGCCGCCCAAGAGTCCCGACGCGGTATCGAGATCCTCGCGGCTGGTGAGCGCGCCGACGCGTACGTGGTATCCGCAGCGGATCTTCTCCAGGTCCCCACGGAGTCGGTTGATAATCGCACACCGCCTCCTGCACCACGCCCATGTCGTCCTCACCGCCGGTGACAGCATCCGCCTCACCCAAGCCACCGCCGGAAAGGGGCTGACGCCACTGACCAACTGAACCGCGGGCAGAACACCTGGCCGCCACCGGGCAGTTCTACTGTCCGCCACCGGGCAGAACCCACTGGCCATTGACAAGGGGGTCTGCGCCCATCGGAGGCCCTCACCAACAGCGGCGCCGCGGCGCGCGCGGAGCGATGACGAGCCCGGTGTAAACGCGTTTACACCCAGGGGCTGCGGAGCGACAAAGGCACCCGAACACTGTCCGAAGCCACGCGTGTTAGGTCACTTACAGGTGACGTGTTAGGTCACTTACAGGTGTCGCCCGGGGCCGCAGAGCGGCGCTCTGCGGCCCCGGGCGAGCAATGATCATGATCGTAGGTGCTTCGGCCGAGCAACCCGCAGGAACGATATCTGTCGCAATATCCCCGGGCGAGCAATGCGCAGCAACGATATCTGTCGCAAAATCCCCGAGCGAGCAATGCGCAGCAACGATATCTGTCGCAATATCCCCGAGCGAGCAATCCGCAAAAACGAAAAGCCGGCCTGGAACGCTCAAAAACCGCGAAAGTCGCAAAGACAACACACCGGAATAACACAGAACATCTCGAAAGGCCGGTCCTCGCCGCTCCCCCACCGCGCCCCGCGAAACCGCCCCTACCAGGGAGAATGTGTGAGATGCCGCCGCAGGCGGCATCTCACAGATGTGTGGGGTGATCATCTACAGCCGCTAATCGGGCGAGGGTGTGACGGAGCATGGCGTCGCGTGGCTCGTGAGGGCGAGGGTGTGCGGGGGACTCGGGAGTCCTAGAGCCTGGATCCGTGGCTCGCGTGGGATGGTGGGTGTCATGTGGAGCTGGTCTGGGATCTGTGGATGGGGCTGGCTCTGGATGCGTGTCTCGGCATGGGTGACATGACCACCCATCGCCGGCGGTGCAGGTTGTTCTGGGCGGTTCATCCGGCGATCTGGTCGGCGAGCGCATCAGGCGTCGTCCACCAGGCCACCCGCCGAGCCTCATCGGACCATCCCCCTGGGTATCGTGCTGCGGCGCGGCTGGTCAGGTCGATCCACCGATCGCCGCGGCCCGGCGCTGCGTCCAACTCCAACCACTCCTCAGCGGGACGCACGAGCAGCTCCCCAGCCGGGGCGGTCCGGGCCAGGCCCGCAGCAACGGACGCGATGCGACGCAATCCCGCGCGCCAACCCAGCCGCGCCGCCAACTCCTGCACGCCGGCGGCAGCGAACGCGTCGCCGCCCCAACAGATCGCGTACCCGATGTACTCCTCGCAGCGGGGAGCGCTGGCGGGGTACTGAGCGCATTCCAGCAGCGCCCGGTCCGGGGTAGAGACCGCAGTCCGCTCCGTGAACCAGCGGGCGCCCACGCCGAAGACGTTCTCGCTCTCGCGCACGTGCAGCACGCCCGCCGAGCGGACCCGGGCACCGGGACGCGACGTCGTGACCACCGTCAGCGGGAACGTCAGCGGGATCCCCGCCGCAGAGAGCCCGCTGAGATAGCCCAGGCGCCGCACCCCCGGCCCGAAGAGCCCATCCAACAATCTCTCCACCTCCGGCACCCACAGCCCCGGCGGCGTGTCGCTGGTCGCCGGCGGCGGCGACGTAGAGGCCGGCTGCTGCCACCACCCATGTCCCAAACGGCGCAGGTGGCCACGCTCCGCCAGCCGCCGCAGCGCCCTGGAGGCCGACGAGGGCGCGACACCAGCAGCCTCGCGGTACTGCGATGTCGCGAAGGTCGCCGGCAGCGCCCCAAGAACCGCTTCAGCATCCATACCTGAAATGTACACCTCGGGCGAGTGAGCGGCTGTCCCCCACCCCAGTCCAGGGACACTCCCGGTCGTCACATGCCGCCCCCCTTCTCGCGTATTCCTCGCACTCTGCCCCTCTCGGCCCGCCCCCGGCCGGGAACCTTGACGAGCCGAACTCCTCCTCGACGTGATGGAAGACCGCCCGGTGGCCCCAGACGCCGCTCTCCAGCCGCTCGGGGCCGTTGTGCGACCCCGGCCGCCCGCGGCGCTCCTGAGCCGTGCTGGCTCGACTCAGGGGATTCTCCAGAGCCGCTCGATCCCCCACCACGCCGCTCAACTCCGCCAAACCATGTCAACGGCCAGTGGGATCTGCTCAGTGGCGGCCAGCAGAACTGCCCGCCAGCGGCCAGGTTTTCTGGCCGAGGTTCAGTTGGTCAGCTGCATCACTCCCCGTCGGCGTTGGCTTGGGGCAGGCGGGTGCTGGCGTCGGCGTGGCGAGGCCTCGCGATCTGCTCAACGTCATCTGGACGACCCCATGTGGACGGGGGTCTTCGGAGCGCTGCGACGTGTTGGCGTGTACTGTTCGCGGTGCCGTTGAACGTCGGGGTCTTGCCGGACTCCCACTAGTGCGACCGTCTGCGGGGAGGACCTTTCCCGGGGCTCCCTTTGGAGGGTCGCGTGGGCGTTGAACGGCGGTTGAGGTCCGTTTCGCGCCGAGGGGAGCCGCTCCGTGAGCACCGCCGATCCCGCCGAGCCCGCCCTTTCCGAGTTCGTTGCCCGCCGCCCGTCCGCGACCGCGCCGGTGGCACCGCGATCGCGGATTTGCCGCGCGCGTCCCCGCCGCGTAACGAGGAGCGGCCTCGCTGCGGCTGTGGCGGTGGTGGCGGTGCTCGCCGCGGTGGCGGTGTCGTCGCCTGTCGCGGCGCAGTCGGGGGATGATCGCTCCGATGAGGTGCGCATCGTGGCGCGTCGGCTCGCTGATGCACGTCTCGAGTTCGGCCTGCAACAGCGCGACGCTGGGGACTCCTGGGGCGAGCGGATGCTGCCCACTCAGCGTTTCTTTCCCGCCGACGCCGCGGTGGACCGGTGGTTGCGGAGTTCGCCGCTGACCGTCCGCGTCGCCGCGTCGGGCGATGAGGACGCCGTCGACGTGGCGGTGCGGATCGTGGCCCGCAAGGTCGCCGACGGGCGGGTGGAGTTCGGCCTGCGCAAGGTCCAAAGCGACGGCACTCTCAGTGGCACCCTCCTGCCGCGGTCGCGTTTCTTCCCCACCGACGCCGCCGTCGGGCGGTGGCTGCAGAGCACCCCCGTCTCGGTGACGACCACCCGGCCGGCCAGCGCGGCACCCACGACACCGACCGCGCCGGAGCCCGCGCCGGAGCCTGCGGCCCGGTACACCGGCGTTGCTGCGGGCTATGCGCACGCCTGTGCGATCGGCTCTGAGGGGTCGGTGGTCTGTTGGGGCGACAACTCCGCGGGCCAGGCGAGCCCCCCGCCGGGACGGTTCAGCGCCGTGACCGCCGGCGCCTGGTACTCCTGCGCCCTGCGCACCGACGGCGCCATCGCCTGCTGGGGAGAGTCCGACGCCGTGGCGGAGACGCCAACGAGCGGGCAGTTCGAAGCGGTCGCCGCGGGCTCCTCGCATGCCTGCGCGGTCCGGACAGGCCAGACACTCACATGCTGGGGCAACAACGACGACGGCCAGGCCGACGCCCCCGGCGGGCAGTTCGCGGCGGTCGGCGGCGGCAACTTTCACTCCTGCGCCCTGAGCACCGGCGGCACCATCACGTGCTGGGGCACCGACCCCCACGGCATCTTCGGCCAGCTCGACGCGCCGAGCGGCCAGTTCACCACCCTGTCGGTCGGCAACGCACACTCGTGCGCCCTGCAGGCCGACGGGACCGCCGCCTGCTGGGGCAGCAACGACACCGGCGAAACCGATCTCCCGTCGGCGCAGTTCAGCGCCGTCGCCGCCGGCGCATCACACACCTGCGCCATCCGCACCAGCGGGACGATCGCCTGCACCGGATGGAACTCCGACGGCCAGGCGGATCCCCCCGCCGGGCAGTTCAGCGCCGTCGCCGCCGGCGGACGCCTGTCGTGCGGACTGGGCACGGACAGCGGCATTCGCTGCTGGGGCCTCGACGTGGCGGGCCCATGGGGCGGGCAATTCACCGCCATCGACGCGGGAGACGCGCACCTCTGCGGCCTCGGCGCCGACGGCACCGTCTCCTGCGCCGGAGCAGCCGGTCTCTTCGGCCAGTCTGAGGTTCCCGAGGGGCGGTTCATCGCGGTCGCCGCCGGTGACCGCCACTCGTGCGGGGTGCGCGCCGATGGTTCCATCGCCTGCTGGGGCAGCACGGCGTACGGCCTGTTGAACGCCCCCACCGGGGAGTTCAACACCATCGCCGCCGGCGGCTGGCACACCTGCGCGTTGCGCAGCAACGGGACCGCCACCTGCTGGGGTTCGGGTCGCTACGGCGAACTCAGCCCCCCGCCGGGTGCCTTCAGCGCGCTCGCCGTCGGCTGGTGGCACGTCTGCGGCCTGCGCAGCGACGCCAGCATCGCCTGCTGGGGATCCAACAGCGAAGCGCAGACGGCAGCACCGGAGGGGAACTTCCAGGCGATCGCCGCCGGCCGGTCGCACTCCTGCGCGCTCCGCAGCGACGGCACCGTCACCTGCTGGGGCAGCAACCGGTACGGCCAGACCGACGCCCCCAGCGGGGAATTCACCGACATCACCGTCAACGACTGGCACTCATGCGCGCTCCGCACCGACGGCACCGTCACCTGCTGGGGAAACAACCCCGACGAAGACTTCGGCCAGGCCGACGCCCCCGAAGATCGGTTCACCGCCGTCACCGCCGGGAGGGGATTCACCTGCGGCCTGCACGAAGACGGCACCGCGCGTTGCTGGGGCCGGTCACCGTGGACCGCGATCCCCAGCGGCGCGGAGTTCGCCAGCGGCCGGCCTGCGTGACCGCCGCCAGCGAGGTCGCACTCGAGGACCTCCGCCACGGCACCATCCTCGCCGCCCGCGCCGCAGGCGCCAGCTGGGCCGATGTGGCGAGCGCCCTGGGCATCGCCACCGACGAGGCCCAGAAGGTCTACACACGGGTCGCATGGCGGCGCCTCGATGCGGCGGCCAACCTGAACCTCGACGTGTCCGACGCAGAGGCGAACGACCTCGCTGTACGTGTCATCAGCGAAGAGCGCCTCGGGCTGCCCCTCCCCTGACGGCTACCACCCGCGTCGTCACGGACGCGGACACGTTCATCTCGGCGGGCGTCGAACCGCACGGTCCGCCCCCGGTGGGCACAGACCCCGCCCCGCGAAGGCCCGGCGTCGCGGAAGCTCAGCCGCCCCGGAAACCAACTCGGGACCGCCGAAGCGGTGCCGAGCCGACTTCTCGCCGCCGCGACATGGTTTGTACCTGGGTGGGGTGCCGCCGCGGTCGACCGCCTGGGGGTGTCGCTTACCGCCGCCGCCGGGCGGGTGGTCTGTTGATCTCTTCGGGCGAGAGGACGACGGCGACGCCGTCGACGAGCAGGTGGTCGGCGGGGAACGCGACGTTGCGCGCCGCGAACTGGGGCGGCGAGGTTGCGATGCGCCATTCGTGTTCGGCCTCGAAGGTGGGGCCCGGGATCCAGAGTTCGTCGAGTCGCCGCCGCGGGTTGTAGACCCAATCTGGGGGCGGGATGTCGGCGGCGTGGGCGAGGAATTCGCCGTAGGCGCCGACGAACGCGTCCCAGCGGGCGTCGATCACATCGGGCTCTTCGGCCAGCAGGACGCGCCGCGCCTCCGGTGACGGCGCGTCGCGGAAGACCATGCCGAAGTCGTTGATGAGCAGTCGCTGGCACCACACGTCGTCGCCGCTGTGGGCGCCGCGCCGCAGGTGCGGGACGTAGTTGGCGAGCACGTTCGCGGTGATCGTGGCATCGAAGCCGGTGTCGGTCACGGGCCGGTCGCTAGCGGGGGTGGTAGTCGCCGGCGAGTTCGCCGAGATCCAAGATGGCCATGCAGCCGTCCCGGCCGTCGTGCGCGAGGCCGAACACGTCGGCGCCGGCGAGGCGGTCGTGGTTGCGTTGGTTCCAGTGGCCGTGGAACACGAGGCGGGGTTCGCGTGGCGGCCGGCTTGGTGGGCTGGGGCGGGACGGGGAGCGCCGGGCGGGCACAGAAGGGGGTGTCTGGCCCGCCCGACCGGTGGGGGTTTCAACGGCGCAGTTCACAGGCGATCGCGTCGGCGCCATCGCGGGCAATCGCGGTGAGCGTCGCCGCGGGCAGCTCTTCGAGCGTCTCGCTGACGCCGAGGATCGCGGTCTCGTCGCTGTCGAGTTGTCGCTTGGTCAGCAGCCGCCCGAAGTAGGGGGTCCCGCAGATCCGGCAGCTCCGGCCGCCCTGGGAGAGGTACACACCGGGGCGGCCCCAAGCGTGGACCCTGATCGGCGCCGCCACGTCACCGGCTCCGATCTCGAATCCGCAGCAGATTCGTGTCTGGTCGGGCCAGATGAACTCGGTGGGACCGTCGCCGTAGTCCAGGACCATGCGGTACAGGGTCAGTGCGGCGTCGCCGGCCAGATACTGCTCAACCAGTTCGGCAGGGGTGAGTTCCACGCGGGCCCGCAGCGGCCCCCATCCGTAGCGGCACACCGCGTAGGGGTCGCCGTCGACGCCGCCGACGGGGGTCCAGTCGTCCAGGGCGTCCCAGGCCGGGGGGCCCGACGCGATCGCCTCGGCGACCGCCGCCAAGTCGAGCTCGTACAGGTCGCTGTCGGAGCGGAACCGGTCCCACAGCGTCTGCGGAGCCTTGTCGCGGTCTCCGAACTCGTCGCCGACGTGCACGAAGTCGGCGCAGTCCCGCAGCAGCGCCGCGACGTCGCTGCGCAGGCCGGCGTTGAGGTGCGCCGCCAACTCGCCGAGGGTCGCGTCGGCGAGCGCTGCCTCGTCGCGCAGCTCGCTCACCGGTCGAGGCCACCCAGCGGCGTTGGTGTCGGTGAACGGGTCGAACCGGAAGTTCCACCTCGACCACCGCCACCCGTGCCGCCCGAAGCCTCGATCGTCGCGGCTCAGCGCGGCGCCAAGCACGCCGGGCCGCTGCTCGGCGACGGCCAGCACGGTGCGCTGCTTGCGCTCGTCGTCCTCGTTGTCGTCGCTGTCGACCGCGGCGTCGTCGGGATGCACGAAGTGCCAAAGGTGACGCAGGCCCTGAGCGAGCCGCTCCTCGGTCTTGGCGCTGAGCGCCAACACCGCCTCCTCCGGCGTAGACACCTCGACGCCAATTGAGCCTGTCCGGCCATCGATGATCCGCATGATGATCTCCTCTCGAATTGGGGAACCGGGGCCCGCAAGCTACGAACCCCCACCCCGCCACAAGCGTCCCCCGAACCGTTCTCGAACCGTCGCGAACACCGCCCGACCCCGCCGACCTCGCGGCGCCCTCCCCCACCCCGCGCGCGGTCCCGAAGGGTCCTCCCATCATGAGGTCGGCGTGCGCCGCGGCGATCCCGGACCAGACAGCAACCAGAAACCGTCGCTGTCGGCGAATCGCCGACCCAACCCGGCGACACGGCCAGCGTCACCCGTCGGCGTGTCGCCCTCACCCGGCTCGCGGCGCCAGCCATGGACTGCTGGGTGGACCGTCCGAGTTCTCCCCAGCCGCGCGCTCCGCCGCGGCCTAGACGCGGCGACCACGCAACCGCGGAGTCAAACCACGGCGGCCCTCAGCGTGGTGGCGCCCTGGAACCAGAACACGCCCCGGCGCTGGAGAACCGGCGGCTACGACGGGTTGTAGCTGCCGGGGAATCGCCGGTCGAAGGCGGCGGCGAGTTCAGCCTGACCCTCCGGCGGGGCGGCGATCGTCTGTGCCGCCTCGGCCTCTTCGGAGGTCCCGCTGGCGGCGGCTTCTTCGTCGAGGCGGGCGCTGCGGAGGAGTTTGTAGATGGTGCTGCGGTGCCAGCGCCCGCCGCGGGGGGTCTCTATTCCCTCCGCGGTGAGGTGGTCGGCGATCTGCTGGAACGTCTTGCCGGCGGTGCGCAACTCCCCCACGAGGCGACGCGCCTCAGCGGAGTGCTCGACTGGTCGACCAAGGCGTGTGCCGCCGGCTTGGGCGGCAGCGATTCCGGCACGGGCGCGGGTACTGCGCCAGCGGTGTTCCACCCGGGCGGCTTCGGCGAGCAGCGCCGCGGCAGTCTCGCCGCTGTCGGAGGGCAGTTCGAAGCCCTCTTCGACCACGACGATCACCCAGCGCTGTCGATAGCTGCGCTCGACCAGGTCGGCCCAGACCCGCACGCTGTGGCTAACCCGATCCAGTCGGGCGACCACGAGCGCGCCTGCGTCGCCACCGGCGAGATCCACAAGCGCAGCACCCAGCGCGGGCCGCTCGTCAGGAACGACTGAGCCGTCGATACGCCTATCGAGTGCGGCCGCGTGTATGCGCCAGCCCCGCTCGGCGACGGCTGCGGCAAGGGTGTCGTACTGCGCCGCGAGCATCAGAACGTCTCCGACCAGTTCCTCGCGAGAGGCGCGCGCATAGGCGATGGCGCCGACGCTCATGAGCCGCAATCTAGCGATGCCTCGAGAGGAGGTTGGAAGTCGTTGATGTTTACTATATATTTGTTTTATCACCAGTCAGCGAGCGCCGCGGCTCCCACGATCGAGCGACTCCGACCGCGCAGGCCATCCAGAGGACGCGCACGGCGGACACGCACCGCCCGTATCCCTCGCTTCCAACGAGGTAGGTGACGGCCGCTGGGCGGTCGCGCAGCGGGTCAGCGAACCAAGGGAGGACATGTGCCTAGAGTCGTCGCGTTCGTGAGCGCGAAGGGCGGTGTCGGCAAGACGACACTGTGCGCCAACTTCGCGGCTCAGGCGGTGGGGCGTGTGCACCCCGAGCGCGTGCTGGGCGTCGACCTGGATCCCTCCGGCGACCTGGCGTGGGACCTCGGCTACCGCGGCGAGCCACCCGACGACGAGGGCGCCGCGCTCGCAAACGCGCTGTTGCGCGGCGCGACGCCTCCCCCGGCTCCGATCGGGCTCTGCGGTCTGGATGTCCTCGCCGGCGGGCCGCGTCTGCGCTTCGCGACAAACGTCAAGGCCTCTCTGGCTTCTGACGCCGTCGGCGCGCTCGCCGAGCTTCTGCGGAGTCTCTCCAGCGGCTATGGCCTCGTCGTCGTGGACTGCCCGCCGGGGCTTGGGGCGATGACCCGCTTGGCGCTCGCCGCCGCTGACGGCGTCGTCATCCCGACCCACGCGGATGACGCGTCGCTCGCTGCGATCGGAGCGCTCGCCCCGGTCTGGCGGGACATCAGAGCGCACCACAACGCCCGCCTGGCGCTGCTCGGTGTCGTACTGACGCAAGTGCCGAGCAAGTTGCGCCGCCTTGAGGTGCAACTGCGCGACGACCTGCGCACCATCGGCGGGAGCCACCTGCGCGTGTTCCGGACCGTCGTTCGCGCCAATCTCGAGGCGGCTTGCGGGGCACGCCGGCTGGGTCTCACCGCCGACGAGTACGCCCACGGGGCCGCCCAGCACGCCGACGGCACCGACAGCGACGCGCGCATCCGCGCCGCTCGCGCCCTCGCCGACGACTACCGGCACCTCACCGGCGAGATCCTCAACCGCCTCCACAGCCACCGCGCCTCGACCGCCGAGGGGGCCCGACCATGAGCGTCCCGCACCGCCCCGGGCCGCCGCGCATCGACGCCGCCGCGTTCGCGCCGCCGCGCCCCAGCGACCCGCCGACAGCACCACCGCCGGGCTCGTCGCGCAAGAAATCCGTTGTCGTCTTGGTCGATGTGGACCTGCTTGTGAGGCTCCGGGCGCGTTGCGCCACGTGGCGGCGGTCCCCCAGCGAGGTGATCCTCACCGCCCATCTCGACCTCGCCGAGCGGCTCGGAGAGGAACTGAGACCAACTGCCGCCGATCAGCGGCGCGTCGCGTTGGGCCTGCCCCAGGCCGCCGCCAGAAGGCGCCTGGGCCCCGGCAAACCGCTGTCCCTGTGGCTGTCACCGGTGTCGCTCGCCGAACTCGACGCCGCCGCGGCGGCCGCCGACATCACCCGCCGCCGCTACATCACCGCGCTGGTCGAGGCTCTCCTCGCCCGGGCCGACGAACCGGCATGACCACACGTGACGCCAGCGCCGACGTGGCCGCAGCCCACCGCTTGGACCCAGCAGGCCGGGAGGCGCCCGGCGTGTCCCAGCAAGGAGCTGCCGTGAGCCCTTCGACGGTGCGGCGCATGGCCCCCGACCCGAGCGACGGGGCCAGGGGGGCCGCTGGTGGGCCTGTTGGGCTGGTGGCGTTCAAGTTCCGGCTGTATCCGTCGCCGGAGGCGGCGCGTCTCCTGGAGCGGTACGCGGCCACGGAGCGCGCGATCTACAACCGGGTCGTGGAGTACCAGTACGAGTTGCGCGCGCTGCAGCAGCGGCGGCGCCGACACGGCGGCCGCATGGGTTTGCCCCGAGCCGAGTTCGACTACAGCGACATCAACGCGTGGGCCAAAGCGGAGGCGCCGTGGCTGGGGGGGATCCCCGGAAGCGTGCGCTCCCAGGCCGAGCGGATCGCGTACCGCGCGCTCGTGGACTCCTTGCGCCTGCCGGGCCGACGACAGGCGAGGTTCCGCCGCCGCGGCGGCGGAACCGATGGGTTCTCCTGGCAGGCGGCGACCGCCTCCGGGGAGGTGCGCAAGATCAACAAGCGCTGGCACGAGGTGCGCCTGCCCCGAGCCCGCCGCGCGCCGGTGGTGTGGTGCCGGGTGCGCGTGGATACCGGCCGCGAGCCGCCCGCCGCCGCCTACCGCGCCGGCAAGGTGCTGCGCATCACCCGCGACGCGGCGGGCACGTGGTGGCTCACCATGACCGCGCCGGCGGCCCCTGAGCGGGCCGCGCCGGCCGGTTCGAGTTGTGGCCTGGACCTGGGCGTGATCCACACGCTGACCCTCGCCGACCACACCGGGCGGGTCCTGCACCTGAAGATGCCCCGACCGCGGTCCGACGCCAAGGCGCGGCGCCTCGTGGATCTGCAGCGCTCCCAGAGTCGCTCCCGCCTCGCCAACCCGTGCGAACAACCGCCGTGCCCCCACACAACGGGCGGCAGTTGTTGGCGGACCTCGCGCCGCTACCAGCAGCGCCGCCGGGAGATCGCGGTGCTGCGCCGTAAGGCGCGGCGCCGCGCCCGCAACTGGATCGAGAAGGTCACCACCCACATCGCCGACCGCTACCGCCTCGTCGGCGTGGAGGACCTGTCGGTGCGCGCCCTCACCGCGTCCGCGGCGGGCACCCTCGCAGCGCCGGGACGCAACGTCGCCGCCAAACGGAGCCTGAACCGGGGAATCCGCGAACAGCGGTGGGCGACGATCCTGCGCCGCCTCGACGACAAGATCACCGCCCGGGGCGGACAACTCGTGCGCGTCCCCGCCGCCAACACCTCCCGGCGCTGCCACCGCTGCGGCCACACCGCCGCCGCCAACCGCACCACCCGAGCGCTGTTCTGCTGCGTGGCGTGTGGCCACCGCGACGGCGCCGACGCCAACGCCGCACAGAACATCCACGACCTCGCCCTGCAAGGGCATCCCCCAGCGCGTGGGGGAACGGCCACGGCGCCCACAGGCGCCACGCCGGCCGAAACGGACGCCGAGGCCCGCCCCGAGGCGGCCGACGACGCGTCAATCACCCCCGCCGCCTAACCACCCGGCGGCGAGGAACCCGACGACAACCCGAGACACACAACGACGCCGCGCACAGCCGCGGCAGCTGTCTCGGCGACCGTCGGCGAACGCGAGATGTGGGGATTCGGTTAGCAACTCCCCCACCAACCCCCCTCGCGGGGCCGGACACACCGCCGGCGCCAAGCTCTCCGCGCCGAGGAGGCTCAACGGCGCCGACAGAACCACGAGGCGCCGCGCCGGCGCTAGCCGGGGCGCGCCCAATTCGACGGGCGATCCCCTCCTCGGGCGATTGCGGCTCTCAGTGGCCCCCACCGGCGGCGTGTAATCTCTCGGTTGCCGTTGAACGCCGGAGCCTTGCCGGGCTCCGCGGAAGCGACCTGTTTGCGGGGAGGACCTTTACCGGGGCTCCCTTCGGAGGGTCGCGTGGGCGTTCAACGGCAATTGAAGTCCGATCCGCCCCGAAGGGAGCCACCCCGTGAGCACCACCGAACCTCCCGAGGTCGCCCGCGCTGACAGCCACGCTCGGCGCCCGACACCCACCGCGGCCACGCCGACCGCGCCCGCCCGCGCATCACTCGCCGCGCGCCTGGACGAGGCCCGGCGATGAGCGACGACAGCGCCGCTCCCGGAGACGGGGCGAAGATCGATTTCGAGGCGATGGGCGACTGCCCATCGATGTCGAATGCGCGTCGGCTTCGCCACGTCGTCGTGCTGCTGGTGCTGGTGCTGTTGGGATCGGCGTGCGGCGGCGAGCCTGAGCCTGAGTCCGGCGCCGAAGCTGGCGCGCAGACCAACGCGTCGCGGGTCGGCTCGGGGTCCGAAGATGCGGGCGATCAGGGGCCGAACTCCGACGCCGGGACCTCGCCCAGGGCCACAAGCTCCGAACCACCACCCCCACCCACGACCATCGACGTCGCCTTCAGCCCTCTCAGCGTCGGCGGGGGCCACTCATGCTGGTTGCCTGGTGACGGCACCATCACCTGCTGGGGCGACAACCGCCACGGCCAGCTCGAGGCGCCCGACGGCCAGTTCACCGCCGTCAGCGCCGGCGCGGCTCATTCGTGCGGCGTGCGCGGCGACGGCACCGTCACCTGCTGGGGAGGCAACGACGACGGGCAGACCGATGCGCCCGACGGCGTGTTCCGCGCCGTCAGCGCCGGCTGGGGCCACTCGTGCGGCGTGCGCGGCGGCGGCACCATCACCTGCTGGGGCGACGGCCGGCAGGGCAAGCTCGAGGCCCCCGACGGCCAGTTCACCGCCGTCAGCGCCGGCGACCGTTTCTCCTGTGGGCTGCGCACCGACGGCACCGTCACCTGCTGGGGAGGCAGCGGGTTCTGGGGGCCGCCTACTCCGCCCGACGGCGTCTTCACCGCCATCAGCGCCGGCACAGAGCATTTCTGCGGGGTGCGCGGCGACGGCACCATCACCTGCTGGGGCCACGACTCCTCCGCGAAGACTCGTGCGCCCGACGGCGCATTCACCGCCGTCAGCGCCGGCGACAACCATTCCTGCGGGGTGCGCTCAGATGACACCATCACCTGCTGGGGCGGCTACATGGGCAGAAGGACTGTCGCACCCGACGGACAGTTCACCGCCGTCAGCGCCGGCGACGACTATTCCTGCGGGGTGCGCCCCGATGGCACCATTGCGTGCTGGGGCGAAAACATCAACTACCGGAACGCCGATACGCCCGGGCAAGGCTAAAGCACCCACAGCGCCAACCAGACCCATCGGAGAGCAGCGACGATGATCCGACGAGGGGCCATGGCGGCCCTCGCAGCAGTCACAGCCGGGGTGCTGGCATTCGCCGCGCCGTCGGTGGCCCACAACGGCGAGAACCCCGCGGCGGCGTCGACGCTGCGGATCCAAGCCCGCCTCCTGGAATCCGGCAAGGTGGAATTCGGCTTACAACTCGACGGCGAGCGGACCTGGCTACCCCGCGCGCGCCTGTTCCCCTACCCCACCGCCGAAGCGGGACGCTGGCTGTTCTCCTCGCCCTACACGCTCAGCGACGGAACCGTCGCGCGCATCCAGGCCCGCCTGGTCGCCTCCGGCAAGGTGGAGTTCGGCCTGCAACTCGACGGCGACGAGGTGTGGCTGCCCCGAGCGCGGCTGTTCCCCTACCCCACCGCCGAAGCGGGACGCTGGCTGTTCTCCTCGCCCTACACGGTCCCGGTCAACGACGAGAGCACCGTGGATTCATGTGCAGATGCCGACGATCGAGACTGCGCTCCCCCGCCGGTCGGCGACGCGATCGTCCTGTACGCATACCGCAGCTACGGCGACGCGAGGGCCTTCGACAACGACGACTTCGAGCCCTACGTCGACAGCGGGCTCGCTCATGACCCCGACGAGTACGGCTCCGCGCGCTCCAAGCCGATCCCCCTCGAGGTGGGCACGCGCATAGTCGTCCACTACCTCGACGAGCCGGACGACTGGGTGTACGCGTGGACCGAGTACGTCATCACAGGGTTCCCCGACAACGTCGAGCGATTCTCGGCCTGGCAGGACGAGGTGCACTACGTGGCGCTGTGCGCGACGCGGGATGCCGTCTACTACGGCGGCGAGGTCCTGCCGCCCGAGCCTGTGGGCCGCGAGGGCTACGCACTGGCGTACCGGGACGACGACGGCCGTTACCGCCTCGACCTATGGAGAGGTGGCCGCTACGTGGGGGCGTGTTGATACTCCGAACCCACCGCGCCGCCCGAATCGCCCCGGGTTCGGCATGCCCCGGACCTCGCCCGGTCAGATCGATTGACCCCGAGCCGTGACTGCGCTAACGACCTAGTCGCGGCAATCGCTGGGCCTTCGGGGGTCTACTTGATCCGTCATCGCCGAAACTTGCCCGCGCCCTTCGCATATCGAGCGCAATAACCGAACTTGAGGATCTCACCGTTTCCCCTGGTCAGAGCCATACGCTGGCGACTCATCTGTACCCCGAGGGGGTACGAGGCAGGCAGGCACAATCCCTGGCCAGGACGACTGGGGAATGACGCATCGTCGCGTCGGCGCCGCCAGGCTCGATCCTTCTAACGGATCTCTTGTCGACCGCACCCTCCGGTTCAGGGGGGCATCTTGGCCGACGCACCACGAAGAGCGCGAGGCTCCGGCCACTGCGTCCTCGGGGCTACCGGACCCATTCGATCCTGCGAGAGCCCATGATCAGACGGCCCACACCGGAGGCACCCAACCGGATCAGATCGAGCCTTGACCCCGGGATGCGACCGCGGTAGACCAGATCGTCGAGATAGACGCTGGACGTCGACGTTCAAGCGGGCCGTACATCCCGGAGAGATCCTCAAGGAGGAACTGGTGGAGTTGGGGGTGTCCCCAACCGAGTTCGCGCTCCAGATCGACGTGCCGCCCAACCGCGTCGGGCAGATCATCGCCGGCAAGCGATCCGTGACCGCGGACGCTTCTCTGCGGTTCGGGCACTGGTTCGGCGTCGAGGCCCAGTTCTGGCTGAATCTCCAGACCCAGTTCGACCTCACCATCGCCGAACAAGCCAACGGCGCGGCCATCCAGAAGCTCCCCTCAGCTGCACGCGCTTAACCCCGCGCGCACGGCACACACCACCGCCCGGAGTCAACTAACCCGACCGCAAGAACCCACGGCAGACCTCCCTGCGCAATACCCAGGAGGTTCAGGGGGAAGCTCAAACTCGTTCGTGAACCGCCGCCGAGTCCTCTCCGGCGGCGGGGTGCTTTCATGCATCACCGACATGACTACCTCCTAGTCGAGGTGTCGAGCCAACAGGGGGAACCTCACACCATGGCGCCGCCCCATCACCTCGAGGGCTTCGAACTGGGCAACGCCGCGGACACGACCGCCCCCTACCGTGCCGCGGCCGGAGCAGAGGTGGTCGAGGTGAACCGGCCGAACCGTCAGGTGTGCCGGCGCAGAGGAAAGACCGACACTGCCGACGCGGAGGCCGCGCCGAGCGCCTCGCCAGACGACACCGTGGTGTGCGCGCCCAAGTCCGCCGACGGGGCCGTGGAGGCGGTCCGTGTCGAGCACGACCACCACATCCTGCTCAGGGAAGGGCCTACATGAGCCCCTGGACATCAGAGCACCAACGCCACACCGCCTACAGCTGCTCCATCCACTTCTACCGCCGTGCTTGACTCTGGGCCGGCAGCACCGGCGGGGATGGCTCAACCTATGCAGCTCCACCTCATGGCGGTGGCGCCTGACGAGGACGCCGCCGAGTTGTCACCTGCCGATGCGCTCAATTTGCGCGTCGGGGCATCCGGTGGCGCGCCGCGCGGCGCTCGGGGGCGCTTTGCAGGATCCTCTGGAAGGCGACCGCTGTCAGCAGGAATATTCCCGACACGAGTTGCTGCCAGAAGGCGCTGAGACCCATCCGGTTGATGCAGACCTGGATGACGAACAGCAGCAGCGTTCCGAAGAGGCTTCCCAACATCGAGCCGCGGCCACCGGTGAGCAGCGTGCCACCCACGACGACGGCGCCGATGGCGAACAACTCGTAGGTTTCCGCGGCGAACGGCCTCCCCAGCGTCTGGCGGTAGGCCAGGAGAACGCCGGCCAGTGCCGCCAGAGCGGCACACACGGCGTACGCCCGGATCTTGACGCTCACCACCCGCACGCCAAGCAGCCGCGCGGACTTCTCGTCACCCCCGATGGCATACAGCGAACGCCCGAACACCGTCCTTCGCAGCACGACGCTGCCGAGCAGGAACGTGACGAGCATGATCGCCGCCGGCGACGTCAGTTGATACTCGCCGACGGACACCACCGTGCCGGTCCCGATCGTGCGCGCCAAGCCTTCGTTGGGCAGCGCCACGTTCTGCTCGTCGGACAGCAGTAGCGCCAGTCCCCGCACCGACAGCAACCCTGCCAGGGTCACGATGAACGGCTCCAGATTGCCGCGGGCGATGGCGACCCCCTGGGCCAGGCCGATGAGGGCGCCGACGGCCATGGTGGCCAGCAACGCAGCCAGAGGGTTGATCCCGGCCTCCACCAACTTCGCCACGACCACCCCGGCGAGAGCCGCAACCGAGCCCACCGAGAGGTCGATCCCACCGGCGATGATCAGGTAGGTCATTCCGACGACGATGATCCCGACGAAGGCCGATCGCTCCAGCACGCTCGAGAGGTTGGGCCCGCTCAGGAATCCGTCGAAGGCGATGCCGGCGGCGACCAGGCTCACCGCCAGGGCGAGGGGTGGACCGAGGACCTGGCCCGGTTGGGATCCGGCGCGGAATCGCGGCAGCACCACCGGCAACGGGCGCCGCGGGCCGGTGCGCCTTCTGGCGGCGCCGCTCGGCATGCCGGTCACATCCGCTCGCTGCGGCGAGAGATCCGGGCCGCCACGAAGACGGCGGCGAGGATGATGAGGCCCGAGATCAGCTGCGTCAAGGCCGTGTCGACGTTGTTGCGGAGCAGCGTCGTCTCCGTGAGCAGGACGAAGTTCGCGCCGGCGACGGTGCGCGGCACCGAGAGTTCACCGCCCTGCAGGGTGGTGCCACCCACCACAACGGCGGCGATGGCGTCGAGTTCCATCAGCAATCCCACCTGGGTGGCGTCGCTGTTAGCGGCGAGAGCGGTGACGTACATCCCGGCGATCCCGGCGAGCACGCCACTGATGACGTAGACGCTGACGGTCGTCCGGCGCACCCGCTGCCCGCTGAGACCCGCAGCCACCGGGTTGGCGCCGGCAGCTCGGACGAGGAATCCGAAACGCGTGGACCGCACGAGCCACCAGATGGCCAGGCTCAGCGCCACCCACACGACTGCGGCGAGGGGCACGCTGGCGCCGAAGGGCAATTCGAAGTACCGCCGCCCGAAGCTGATGAACGTGTCGTCGTAGAGCGACTTGGACTTGCCGTCGACGATCACCGATGCCAAGCCGCGCCCGGCCACGAGGAACCCGAGAGTCGCCACGATCGGCTGGATGCGCAGGAAGGCGACGAGCGACCCGTTCAGCAGCCCGCACGCGGCAGCCGAGCCCAGTGCCAGGAGCACCGCGACCGGCCAACCCAGCGGCCCGATCGCCAGGGCGGCGACCACCGAGGCCACCGCCATCACCGCCCCCACCGATATGTCGATCCCCTTGGTCGCCACGACGAACGCCATGCCCAGCGAAGTGAAGACCAGCGGGGTCACCTGCTGGAGTTGCAGGCGCAATGTCGTCCACGCCCAGAAGTGCGGGGTGATGATGACGTTGAGGACCACGAGGCATCCGAGTCCCACGAAGATCCCGTGCCGGCGCAGCAGTTCGGAGACCTGGCGCGGCGCCGGCGCGGCCGTCGGACGATCCACCCGCTGCGCTTCCATCAGTCCACCTCGGCACCGGCCGACATCAGGGCAACGAGGTTGTCCTCGCGCAGATCCTCGCCGCTGAGGGTCGCCACCGTCCGGCCGTCGCGCATGACCACTGTGCGCCGGGTTCCCTCGAGCACTTCCTCGAGTTCGGAGGAGATGATCACGATCGCCATCCCCGTCGCCGCCAGGTCGCTGAGGCGGGATTGGATCTCGAACTTGGCGCCGACGTCGATGCCGCGGGTGGGCTCGTCGGTGATCAGCACCCGCGGCGAGCAGAGAAGGCTGCGCGCCAGGATCACCTTCTGCTGGTTACCCCCCGACAGCTGCTCGATCGGCTGGTCGAGTGAGGCCAGCCTGATGTCGAGCATCTCGACGAGCCGCTGAACCGCCGCCTCGACGGCGGAGTGGTCGATCAGCCCGCGCCGGATGAGGCTCGGCAAGGCGGCGGCCACGATGTTCTCCCGCACGGACTGCCCGGGGAAGATGCCCTGAGACCGTCGATCCTCGGGCACCAGTGCCATTCCGTTGGCGAGCGCCTCACCCGGCGAGTCCGGTAGGCGGCCGCTGTCGCCGACGGAACCCTGCCCGCCGGTTCGCCGGGCCACTCCGAACAGGATCTCTGCGAGTTCGGTCCGGCCGGCGCCGAGCAGACCGGCGAGGCCGACGATCTCTCCCGCACCGACGCGCAGCGAGGCTTCGTGCACGGCGACGCTGCTCACGCTGTCGGCCTCCAGCACCGTCGGCGGGTCCTCGACTGCGATCGGGCGGAACCCGGTACTGCGGCGTCCCGAACCCCCCTGGCGGCGACCGATCATGGCCACCACGAGGTCCTCGCGGTCGAGGTCGCCCAGCGGCCCGTCGTAGGCGACCCGCCCGTCGCGCAGCACCGTCGCCGTCTCGCACACCTCGTAGAGCTCCTCGAGCCGATGGCTGACGAACAGCACCGCGCGCTGATCCGCCAGCAGCCGCCCGATGATGCCGAACAGCCGGTCGACCTCGGCGACCTCCAGC
The DNA here is from genome assembly GCA_028824415.1 of bacterium. GTDB lineage: Bacteria > Actinomycetota > Acidimicrobiia > Acidimicrobiales > CATQHL01 > VXNF01. The sequence goes on from JAPPDX010000078.1 coordinate 20,272, forward strand.
GACGAGGTCGGCTCGTCCATGATGACGAGCCGGGCGTCCTGGGACACCGCCCGCACGATGGCGACCATCTGGCGGACAGCGATGCTCAACCTCCCGACCTCGGCGTCGGGATCCACGCTCTCGAGGCCGTAGTTGGCGAGGATCTCCTCGCTGTCGCGAACCAGCCGGCGCTGGTCGATGAACGGCCCCCGCTTCGGCTCCCGCGCCAGGAAGAGGTTCTCGGCGACGGAGCGGAACGGGATCAGGTTGACCTCCTGGTGGATGGTGCTGATCCCGGCGGCCACCGCCTCCGGCGGGGAGCGGAAGTCGACAGGGACGCCGCTCACCCTCACGGTGCCGGCGTCGGGGCGGTACACACCGGCGACGATCTTGATCAGCGTCGACTTGCCGGACCCGTTCTGACCTGCGAGAGCGCGCGCCTCACCCGGGCACAACGCCATACCGACGTCGTCGACGGCGAGCACGCCGGGGAATCTCTTGCTCACCCCCAATACCTCCACACTGGGAGTGAGCGCTCCGTCCATCCAGCTACCTCGCCGTTGCGCGGCCGAGGGAATCAGCGACGATCGCAGCGTAGTCCCGCCGTGCCCTGACTCCGGGGGGGCGGGAGCCGGACATGGCGGGACTACGGGCCGTCGCACACAGCGGCGCTCGGCGTTCAGTACCCCAAGTCGTAGAACTGGTCGACGTTGGAGGCGTCGTAGACGCGATCCTCGATGACGATCCGGTCAGGGACCGACCGTCCGAGAGTCATCTGCTCGACGGTATCGAAGGCCATGGTGCCGAAACGCGGGTTCGACTCGACGGTAACCAGCATCTTGCCCGCAATGATGGCGTCGAAGGCGTCGCGGATGCCATCGATGGAGACCACGAGCACATCCTCGCCCGGTGACATTCCGGCTGCCTCCAGCGCGGCGATCGCCCCGAGCGCCATCTCGTCGTTGTGGGCGTAGATGGCCGTCACATCGGGATGCGACTGCAAGAGCTGGCTTGCAACGTTCTGGCCCTGGGCGCGGTTGAAGTCGGCCGTCTGGGAGGCCAGCAGTTCCATGCCCGGGTTCTCGTCGACGATCTCGTCGAAACCGTCCTTGCGGTCGCGAGCCACATCGGATCCCGCGGTTCCCTCAAGCTGGATGATCTTGGCCGTGCCGCCGGTTGCCTCCGCCAGGCGGCGGGCGGCGATGCGCCCCTGCTCGACGAAGTCCGACGACATGAACGTCACGTAGTCCTCGCACGGCGAGCCCTCGTGCGAGCGGTCGACGAACAGGACCGGGATTCCCGCTTCCCGGGCCGCGTCGAGCCCCTCGTCAAGGCCGTCGGCCTCGCGAGGTGCCAGCAGGATGACGTCCACCCCCTGGTTCACGAGATCCTGGATGTCCGATATCTGCTTCGCCAGGTCGCCCTGCGCGTCGGTGATGATCACGTCCGCCACGCGGCCCTCCTGATCCTCCATCGATTGGGTCTCGGCAATGCGCCACGCACCCTCGGACTCCATCTGGCTGAACCCCACCACGAGTTCGGTCATTCCCTTGTCGAGTGTCGACTCGCAGAGATTGTCCGAGGTTCGCAGCACGTTCGACAGAACCGCCGCCTCAGCTGCCTGCGGGGCGGGTGCGGGTGCCGGCGGCTCCGGTGCGGGCGCCGGCGGCTCCGGTGCAGGCGGGGGCGGCTCCGGTGCAGGCGCCGGCGGCTCCGGTGCAGGCGGGGGCGCGGCCGATCCGGCCTCATCGTCTCCTCCGCAGGCGGCGGCGACCAGCGCCAGCGCCAGCACTGCACCCAGCCACACTGTCGCTGCCCTTCCTGATCTTCTTCCTCTACTCATGCTTCCCTACCTTTCATCGTCGGGTCTGCTCGACCCGGTGACGACCGGTCGCCGCCGACCGGCGCTCACCGAACTCGACTCATCGGCGCCGCGGCTCTCCGGCGGTGGCTCCGCGCCGCGCAACTCCCAGCCCGGGGAGAACAACTCCAGGGAGCGACGCCCGCTGTCGGCGTGGCTCGCGGCGCGATCCCAGTCGACCTCGATCCCCAGCCCCGGCCCCGTTGGGACCTCGATCCAGCCGTCGACCACGGCGATCGGCGGATCGACGAGATCGCGGGTCCAGGCCTCGTTGAAGCTGTCGAAGGATTCCTGGACGTAGAAATTCGGCACGCAGGCTCCGAGCTGCGCGCTGACCGCCGAGCAGATTGGCCCCTGGGCGTTGTGGGGCGCCACCACGGCGCGGCAGGCGTCGGCCAGTGACGCCACCTGCCGCGCGCGCCAGAGCCCCCCGAGGTGAACCGGCTCGGGCTGCACGATTCCCACCGCTCCCGTGGCGAGCAATTCGGCGAACTGCTGCAGGCTCGAGAACGACTCGCCCGCGGCGATGGGGACGGGAGATCGCCGCGCCACCTCGGTCAGCAGCGGGATGTTGTGATGGGACACCGGCTCCTCGAACCAGGCCGGGCGGAACGGAGCGAGCCGTTCGGCAATACGCACCGCGGCCGACGTGCCGAAGCGGCCATGAGCCTCGACCATCAGGTCCACAGCGGTGCCGACCTCCTCGCGCACCGCCTCCACCAGGGCGACGGACAAGTCCTCCTCGTAGCCGCTCTGCACTTGCCAGGAGTCGCCGAAGGGGTCGAACTTCATGGCCGTGAAACCCCGCTCGATGACACGGCGCGCCGCGCCGGCGAACTCCTCCGGCGTGCGATCGACGGTGTACCAGCCGTTGGCATAGGCCCTGACCCGGTCGCGGAGCTGCCCGCCGAGCAGTCTGTGCACCGGCGTGTCCAACGCCTTGCCGACGATGTCCCAGCACGCCATCTCGATCGCGGCGACGGCAGCGCCATGAATCTGTCCGCCGTCGGTGTAGACATCGCGCTGGGTCGTAACGAGTAACGCCTCGATGTCGAACGGGTCGTGACCCTTGACTCGCTCCTCGAGTTCGCGAATGGCCGTCTCGACCGTGCCGGAGAAGGCATTGACGGTCCCCTCGCCAACCCCCGAGATCCCCTCGTCGGTGGCGACTCGAACCCAGAGCCAGTCCTTCCAGCTGTTGGCGATGGTGTGGACAGTGATCCCGGTGATCTTCATGAAGCGCCCCGATTGCGTGCCGTATATCAATAGTATCATATTATGATATGTACGCACAAGGGCCTCCCGGTAGACTGTCCCCGATGGACTTCGAGACCCGCACCGGGGCAGGCCTACGCCAGCAAACCGTCGAGCGAATCGGCTATGGAATCGTTGACAGCACCTTCCCGACCGGGCACCGGTTCGCCAGCCAGGACGACCTGTCCGTGGAACTCGGCGTCTCGCGCACCGTGCTCCGCGAGGCCCTGGGTCTCCTCCGGGACAAGGGGCTGATCGAGTCCCGTCCGAAGGTGGGCACTGTCGTGGCAAGCCCCCGCTCGTGGAACCTGCTGGATCCGGATGTCCTGCGTTGGAGCATCGCCGCCCGATCAGCACCGACCACACTCGGCCACGTTGCCGAGGTGCGTCTGCTGATCGAACCGGAAGCGGCCCGACTGGCCGCCCGCCGGCGCAGCGACGAGGCAGCGGACGAACTCGTCGACCTGCATCAGGCGATGGCCGAGACGGTCGCCGACTTCCCGCGGTACATCGAAGCCGACCTGGCCTTTCACGATGCGGTGTTCCGGGCGGCGGCGAACCCCGTACTCGCCCACATGGCGGGAACGATCCGGGTCGCCCTCGAAGGGAGCCGGGTACTCACGGTCCAAGTGCCCGGAGGGCCGGCCACGACCCTCGATCTACACCTCGACGTCGCCCACGCCATCCGCCGGCAGGATGAAGACGAAGCCGCCAAGGTCATGACCGAACTGATCGAGGTTTCGGCCGACGACCTCCTGCGCATGCTGCAGGCGCCCGCGCCGCAGCGGCCGCCCGGCGCACCGTTGGGCGGCGCTAGGTCATGAGAAGCGTCCCTGTCGCCGCTCGCTATTGTCAAGTTCCGGCGTGAACCTCCCTGGGTATTGCGCAGGCTCAGGTGTGCCCTGTGTTTCGCGCGATCACTGGTGTGCGGTGGAGGTCGCGACAACTGGTCGCGCTCAGCCTCTGGATTCTGTGGGTTGAATCAATCAGCCATGCCCCCAAACATGACCCGGAGCTACCGCATAACGATTGTCATAACGAGACTCGCCGATCTCACTATCTCCGCAGGTCAGAGGCCATTTGAGGCCACATTGGTCGTACCCAGGGGAGGTATGAGGGCTACAAAAGGCCTGTTCAGAGAGATTTGGTGGCACGGCCAAGTGTCTTGTCTGCGTTGTTTGGCTCGCTACTACTAACGGATCTTCTGTCGGGCAGATCATCGCCGGCAAGCGATCCGTGAGCACCGACACCGCTTTGCGATTCGAGCACTGGTTCGGCGTCGAGGTCCAGTTCTGGTTGAACCTCCAGACCCAAGTCGACCTCATCATCGCCGAAGAGAACGTCGGCGAAGCGGTGCAGAACCTGCCCTCAGCAGCACGCGCCTAGCCACCCGCGCGCCGCCCACACCATCATCCGAGTCAAACAAACCGACCGCGAATAGCACGGGGCAGACCACCACGATCTCGGGGGATCCAGGGTGAGGAATCTCACTGATCAGAAGTGAGGAATCTCAGTAGTCGCCATCACAGGCCTTCACGGGCTGATCGGCCACACCGGCGCGGCGAGCGGCGTCGGCCACCGACACCTCGCCGCGCAGCAGCGGTGATTTCCTGCTGATCAGTCTGCTGCCGGGATTCGTCGGCGTGCTCACGCCGGGGAGTCGTGTTTGGCAGTCGGTGCACCCCCTGGGTCCCGATCGCTGCGCGGCGCGCACGCGCGGCGCCTTCGCCTCGACCTGGGTTGCCCTGTCGGTGTTCTCGATCGTGCACGCGGGGCAGACGCCGGCCGAGCTCCCGCCAGAGCATGGACCCGCGGAAGGACTCCATCTCTGCGCGCCTGCCCCGTGATGCATAATCTGCAATACTCCTGACGTGAATCTGAGCAAACCGCAGAGAGCGGCCTCAGAGTATTGCAGAATTGTGGCCGCCCGGCGCGGCGTCGCCGACCGGTTCGAGGACCTGTTCCTTGACCGCGCCGGACACTCGCCCACGCAGGGGACCGACCAGGCCCCGCTGACATTTTGCCGCGACGGCGCCGACTCGATGGCCTGCGCCTTGGCCGCCTCGGTCGACTGTTCTAGCTCTTCCAGCGCGGCCTCCGGTTGCCGGTGCCGCTCCCCGGCGGGCCGGTCCCGCCGGACCACCAAAGCAGCGAGCGCCGAGTCCTTGACGCTGCGGCGAATCCCGGTAACGGTCGACACGTCCACCTGCGGCTTCCGGGCCGCCTCCGCTTGGGCCATCTCCCGGGACGTCACCTGCAGGAGAAATCCCCACTTCGCCTCCGGCGACAGCTCATGCCCTCGCCGCCGAGTCTGGTTCCTTCCCGTCTCTGACGATTCCTTTCAGAGCAACCCGAGAGCCCGCCCAAGTCGGGAAGTTGCTCACCACCTCCGCGGCGGACTCAGACACGGAACGTTGCGGCGAGACGGTTGGTCGAAGATTCCGGGGGAGTGATGACGGCACTATGCCGGCGCGGCACTTACGCATTGTGTGTTCTAGCGGTCTTCATGGTGATTTCCACGAGTCTGGTGAGCGCGCAGGACGTGGAATCCCCGGTGGTGAGCGAAACTCTGGAGGATGTCTCTCTGACTGTTGGCGACGACGCCTTGAGCGTGGACGTGGCGAGCGGTTTTGGTGGCGTGGTCGATTCGTATGAGGCCTCATCGGATGACGATGGTGTGGTGAGCGTCTCGGCCGTGGGCTCGGTGGTGTCGCTGACGCCGGTGACGGCGGGATCAGCGACCGTGACAGTGTCTGCTGTGAACACCGCGGGGAGTGCGTCGCAGTCCTTCGCGGTGACCGTACGTCCGGCTGTGCCGGTGAGCGCGGAGGAGATTTCCGATCAGGAGTTGACTGTTGGCGACGACGCCTTGAGCGTGGACGTGGCGAGCGGTTTCGGCGGTGTGGTCGATTCGTATGAGGCCTCATCGGATGACGATGGCGTGGTGAGCGTCTCGGCCGTGGGCTCGGTGGTGTCGCTGACGCCAGTGGCGGCGGGATCAGCGACCGTCACCGTGTCTGCTGTGAACACCGCGGGCACTGCGTCGCAGTCCTTCGCGGTGACCGTGCGCCCGGCGGTGCCGGTGATCGCCGAGGAGATTCCCGATCAGGAGTTCACCGTCGGCGACGACGCCTCGAGCGTGGACGTGGCGAGCGGTTTCGGCGGTGTGGTCGATTCGTATGAGGCCTCATCGGATGACGATGGCGTGGTGAGCGTCTCGGCCGTGGGCTCGGTGGTGTCGCTGACGCCAGTGGCGGCGGGATCAGCGACCGTCACCGTGTCTGCTGTGAACACCGCGGGCACTGCGTCGCAGTCCTTCGCGGTGACCGTGCGCCCGGCGGTGCCGGTGATCGCCGAGGAGATTCCCGATCAGGAGTTCACCGTCGGCGACGACGCCTCGAGCGTGGACGTGGCGAGCGGTTTCGGCGGTGTGGTCGATTCGTATGAGGCCTCATCGGATGACGATGGCGTGGTGAGCGTCTCGGCCGTGGGCTCGGTGGTGTCGCTGACGCCAGTGGCGGCGGGAGCAGCGACCGTCACGATTTCCGCGACCAACGCAACCGGAAGCGTGTCTCAGACCGTGTTCGTCGTTGTCTTGCCGGCTGGTTGTGTTGTGCCGTGGGGGGTTGTGGACGGGTCGGAGTCTGTTTCTCGTGAGGGCCGCTGGCGCCGGGGCGATATGTGTCGTTCCGTGAATGCCCCCGAGGATCGTGATCGGCGTCACTATGCGCGCTACTACTCGCTCGATCTGGCGGAGGCGATGCATGTGCGGATTGGTTTGTCCGGCGCGGACATCCTCACCGATGAGCACTTGTTCCTGTTGGCGGGAACGGGCACGACAGGGGCGGTGGTCGCCAGCGACGTCGAGACCGCCGATGCGGCGACTGATCGAGCGTATCTGGAACTCGTCGTCGAGCCCGGCGCGTACACGATCGAAGCCGCCAGCGGCCACCTCGTCGATGGCTCCTACGAACGCGAGGACGACTTCACGCTGACGATTGACGCGTTCCCGACGTCCCCGTCGGAAGTGCCGGCTGGTTGTGTTGTGCCGTGGGGGGTTGTGGACGGGTCGGAGTCTGTTTCTCGTGAGGGCCGCTGGCGCCGGGGCGATATGTGTCGTTCCGTGAATGCCCCCGAGGATCGTGATCGGCGTCACTATGCGCGCTACTACTCGCTCGATCTGGCGGAGGCGATGCATGTGCGGATTGGTTTGTCCGGCGCGGACATCCTCACCGATGAGCACTTGTTCCTGTTGGCGGGAACGGGCACGACAGGGGCGGTGGTCGCCAGCGACGTCGAGACCGCCGATGCGGCGACTGATCGAGCGTATCTGGAACTCGTCGTCGAGCCCGGCGCGTACACGATCGAAGCCGCCAGCGGCCACCTCGTCGATGGCTCCTACGAACGCGAGGACGACTTCACCCTGACGATTGACGCGTTCCCGACGTCCCCGTCGGAAGTGCCGGCTGGTTGTCTCAGGTCAGTCGGGACCGTCGGTGGGCAGTTGGTCGCGGCTCGTGATGGTCGGTGGAGCCGCGGCGATCTGTGTCGTTCCGTGAATGCCCCCGAGGATCGTGATCGGCGTCATTACGCGCGCTATTTCTCGTTCAGTGTGCCCGAGGCGATGCATGTGCGGATTGGTCTGAACGGGGCGCAGACGAGGAGCGACGAGTACTTGTACGTGCTGGCGGGTGTCGGCACGACGGGTGCGGTTGTGGCCTCGAACGTCGAGCTTGAGGACGAGGTGGACGATCTGGCGTCCATCGGTCGGGTGTTCGAGCCGGGCGCCTACACGATCGAGACCACGACCACAGCCGACTTGGAGGACGACTTCACGCTGACGATCGATGAGATTGCGGTCGCGTTGCCGAGAAACTGTGTCGAGGCTCCTGGGTCAGCTTGCCCGGTTCCCGTGCTCGCGGGTGCGGTGCTCAACGACGGTGCCACGGTCGACTTGATCTATCAAGTGCCGCTCAACGAGTCCTCGATTCCGGAGCTCAGCGCGTTCAGCGTCAGCGTCGACGGCTCGGACCGCTCTGTCACCGCGGTCACCGTCCGCGACCGCGCGGTGTCTTTGACCTTGGCATCGCCCGTGTCGGCCCCCCAGAGCGTCACGGTCACCTACGCGGTGCCGACCGCCGCAGGGCACCCACGCATCGAGAGCGCCGGGGGCCCCGCCGTGGGATTCTCCGACGAACCCGTGACGACCCCGCCGGACCCTCCGACGATCACCCGCGTCGAATCGACCACCGAGGGCCTAACGATCTCATGGACCCCGGTCGCAGGCATCAGCGGCTACGACGTCGAGTGGCGACGAGACGGCGAGACGGCGTGGCAACTGTCGAGAGTCGGGGCACAGCAGCAACACACGCTCGGGGGCCTCACGAGCCGCGCCCTGTACTGGGTGCGCATCCGAGCCATCAAGACCCACGAGGACCTGGGCGGCCCGACGACCTACGCCACCGGCTGGTCGGCACTCGAGCCCGGCATCGCCGGCGACTGGGCGCCGCAGAACCTAACCGTCACGCCGGGCGACCGAATCCTGACCGCCACATGGGACGACGTGGACGCCGCCACCGATGACTACGAGTTGCAGTGGCGGCCGAAGTCGGCTGCGTCGGCTTCGGCCGTGAGCGGTTCGCCGAGCACGCGGGGTCAGCGGCGAGGCGACTCAGCGACAGCGCGGAACGTGCTGGAGCCGCCACCGACAGTTCCCGCACCGGCGTGGTCGTCGGTGCCGGTGGAGTCTGTCGCGCAGGCGTGGAGCGGCACGGTCACGAATCTCCAGAACGGCGAGAACTACAGCGTGCGGGTGCAGTCACTTCGACGTGTCGTCGTCGACGCCGGAGAACCGACGCAGCGGATCAGGCTCCTTCGTTCTGGCTGGGTGGAGCGGGACGCCGCGCCGACCTTGTCGTTCTCTGTCGCGGAGATCACACCTCTTGGTGTTGAGAGTTTCGCGAGAGGGGGCAACCCGGTCCGGCTGTTGCTGCGGTTCGTGCACGGCACCGAAGGCGACAACGCCAACGCCGAGAGCTTGGCTCAGACGCCGCTGGGCGCGCTGTTCGAGTCGGGACCGAGCCACGAAGCGGGTGTCGGCATTGAGTGCATCAGGTACACGGGGATCTTTCCGGGTGTGTCTGAAGTCATCGGCAGTGAATGCGTCACCAACAGCTTGGGCTATGTGCGGCTCACCTACACCGTCGGGGCGGTTGGTCGGGACGTGGAGGGCTGGTCGCGCGACACGGTTCGCATCTTTATCGATCAGAACGCGAACGGCGAGTACGACGAGTCGGAGTCCTACGCCGAGTTCACGGTGCCGATCGCCGAGCCGATCGACTACGTCGCGCTGGGCGACTCGTACTCCGCCGGCGAGAACGGCGAGTACTACACCGTCGGCGGGTTCGGCACCGGATTCGCAGGGCAGTACTACTACACCAACGGCGCATCCTCCGACTGCCACCGCTGGAACAAGGCATACCCGGTCCTTGTCGCCAACAGCGACCTGAATGTGAACCAACGTACTGGCTTCCCCGGTACGACACCCGGCGGTCCGCCACCGATCGGCTTCTACGCCTGCACCGGCGCGATCACCCGGAACATCTACCACCCGATGGACACCAACAACGACGGTGTCCCCGATCAACTTGGAACTGCTGAAGAAATCGCTGACTCAGCCAATCCTAAACTGATCGCAGAAGCTACCACGCTCGCTGCCACGCAAAAAACTGAGATTACGAATAGGCCATCGTCGGTAGATCTGATAGAAGAATTCGATTGGCAACAACGCGGTAATCAACATTCGAACTGGGAGCCTCGTCAGGTGGTGTCACTTGGTGCGGCGAATGCGGTGAGGCCGGTTGATTTGGTGACGTTGACGGTTGGTGGGAATGATCTCGGATTCGCGGAGGGTTTGACTCGCTGTTTCTTTCCGGATGTCCCGGTCGGGTATTTTCCTTTCTTCTTGAGCGACTTGGTGTTGGGTTCGGTGCGGTGTGCTCGGGACAGTGGTTTCGAGACAAGGCTGGGGGATCTCAGGGAGGGCCTTCGTGATGTGCTGGGGGAGCTTCTCGAAGCGACCTCCGACGCGCCTATTTTTGTGTTTGGTTATCCGAATCTTGTGCCGCATGATGACAGGGCCTGTTCGGCGTTGACGGCTGAACCGATTCAAGCGGTTTGGAACTCCGACGGATTTGGGTCAATTCGACAATTTGTCTTGGGGCTTGTCGGTGATCATGACGTGATTGAGGATGTATCGCTGAGCGCGACGGACCGTCAATTCATTCGGGAGGCGGCGATGGCGTTGAATGACGCAATTGGCGATGAGGTCACGTCCGCGAACAGCAAAGCCGTGCGGGAGGGTCTTGTTCCTCGCGTGCACTTTGTGGACGTGATGGGGCGATTTGAGGGTCATTCCGCGTGCGGGGACCGTGTGGCGGATGGCGACGAGTCCGCGGCGAGCAGGTCGAGTGCGGATGGGCTGTGGCTGAACGGCGTGGTCGGTGATGCCCGATCGAGTTCGGCATTTCCCATGTCGGGGCGGTCCTTCCATCCCACAGCGGCAGGCCATCAGGCGTACGCGTCGGCGCTGATCGACTACATCCGCCAGCGCATCGCGAGCGGCGCGAGGGTCACCAGTGCGGGTCTTCCCGACGCCGGAGGCGCCCCGTCGGCGTCCGCTGGCGGGAGGGCGACGCGGACGGGTGAAGGCGGCGGAGGGATCCCGTCGGCGTCCGCTCGCGGGAAGGCCACGCGGACGGGCGATGGTGGCGGAGATCGCTTGGGGAGGTCGCAGAGCTCGCCGGACGCGACCTCGGAGTCAGAAAAAGAGGAGCAGCAGGTCATACGGCGGCGGATACTGTGGGCTCGTCCGGCGGAGGGCGCCGCTTCGGGGTGCGGTGTGTTGTGGTCACCCGCTGAGCGGGTGGAGTTCTCGACGGCGGGGTTCGCGGCGGACTCGACGGTGACGTTTTCGGTGACGGCGGGGACGTTGTCGCGCCGTGATGGGTCCGCGGCGGGGGCGTCGTTGGATCCGCCCGTGTTGGCGTCGGCGACGGCGGATGGCGAGGGCCGTTTGGCGGCGACTTGGACGCTGCCGACGGCGCCGCACGCCTCGACGCCGGCGTGGTACGCGGTGAAGGCCGAGGGCGACGCTGCGGGTGGTGGGCGGTTGGTGGCGCGCCTCGTCGCGCCGATTGTTGTGTATCCGGGTGCACAGCCGTGTTCGGCTGACGATGTGGCGACGACGACGTTGGGTACCGCGGTCCGGGTGGCTGTGCTGGCCAACGACACGGCGCCCACCGGTGGCGCCTTGGATCCGGCGTCGGTGACCGTGGAGCCGGTGGGTGGTGTGGAGTTCGTCGTGAACCCGGCCGATGGGTCGGTGACCTTCACGCCCGAGCCCGGGTTCGCGGGCACCGCCACGACACGCTATGTGGCCTATGACACCTGGAACGTCGGCATTCGCGCCGAGGTGTCGGTGACCGTGGTGGCGGGCTGCACGATCACCGGTGGGGTTCCCGACGGGTCGGGTGCTGTGGTGGAGGTGATCGGCACCGACGGCGATGACGTGATCTGTGTGGGCGACCGGACCGACCGTCGGGCGCGCTATCGCGTCGACGCGAAGGCCGGCGATGACGTGATCCTCGCGGGCGCGGGCGCGGATGTGGTGTTGGGCGGACCGGGCGTCGATGTGATCTACGGGCGCGGCGGCGACGACCGGCTCGACGGCGGCGCCGGCGTGGACACGATCCATGGCGGCGGGGGTTTCGACTCGATCTACAGCGCCGACCTGGCCGATGTGATCGTCGACGCCGACGACGGCTACGAGCTGGTGCTGACGCCGGTGCTGCTGTCGGCGAGCCCCGACGGAGCCGTGGCGCCGGTGGTGGGCGCTGATGCGGTGTTCGCCGAGCCGGGCGGGGTGGTCTTGGTGAACGTGTTGGACAACGATTTCGACGCCGACGGGAACCTGGACGCTCCCTCGCTGGCGGTCACCCGTGCGCCGCGGCTGGGTGACGCGTTGGTGTTCGCCTCGGTGCAGGCCGGGCTTGTGGTCCGCTACGCCGCCGGCGAGGCGCCCGGCGCCGATGATTTCGCCTATGAGATCTGTGACACGCTCGGTGCCTGTGCCACCGGCGAGGTGACCGTCACCGTCGGAACCAGCAGTTGCACCATTGTGGGCACCGACGGCGACGATGTGCTGGCGGGCACACCGGGCGCGGACGTGATTTGCGGTCTCGGCGGCGACGACGTGATCAGGGGCCGCGGCGGTAATGACATACTCGTCGGCGGATCCGGCGACGATGAACTCCTCGGCGGCGACGGCGATGACGTCCTCCACGGCGGATCCGGCGACGACGACCTATACGGCGGCGCCGGCGCGGACGTGTTGTGGGGCGGCGCCGGTCGCGACGCCTTGGAGGGCAACGGTGGCGATGACGTCCTGCACGGGGGCCCGGGCGTGGACGGCCTGATCGGCGGCGGCGGCGCGGACGTGTTGTGGGGAGGCGACGGCGGCGACAGTCTCATCGGCCACGCCGGCAACGACACACTGCACGGCGGTCAGGGCAACGATATCCTCGTCGGCGGCAACGGCGACGACAGCCTCTGGGGCGATGCCGGAGACGACAGACTCACCGGCAGCAGCGGCGCGGACACCCTCACCGGCGGCGACGGCAACGACACGCTGTGGGGCAACACCCAACACGACGCCCTCGTCGGCGGCAACGGCGACGACACACTGCACGGCGGTGGCGGCAACGACGAACTCAACGGCGGCGCCGGCGACGACACGCTCGCCGGCAACGCCGGCGACGACCGCCTCTACGGATCATGGGGCGACGACAACCTCACCGGAGGCAACGGCGCTGACTTCCTGCACGGAGGCGACGGCGCCGACACGTGCAGCCGGGGCCCGCTGGTCGCCCGTTGCGAGGACTAGACACCGGCTATTACCTGCGCTGGCGGGGACGGCTCGTGGCGGCGCTGCGCTGGGTGCTCGCCGTGGCCCTCACGGCCGCCGCGTGCACCACCACCGACAGCGAGACGAGCGACCCGCCGCCGGAGATGGAGCGGCCCGGCGTGAGCGGTCTGATCGAGGATCCCGCCGCCGTCGCCGCGCCCGGAGACCCCGTCGATGCTAATCGCCCGGCGCGGGCACGGCCGTCAGCGGGACCGGGCACCGACCTCGAGGGTGGCGGCGTCGACGGGACGTCCCCCACGGCGGGCCGACCCGACGTGCACGAAGCTCTGGAGGGGTTGGCGGAGGCGGTGGCGGAGGCCGCGGACTTGGCGGGGCTGCTCTCGTTGTCGAGCCGTTTTCCGGGGTTTTGTGGGGTGCGACCCGGTGGTGCGGTGGAGTGTTCGGATTTCTGGCGTCCCGAGGACATCCCGGCGGGCCGGTTCGGTGCGGTCAGTGCGGGATGGTTGACGGCGTGCGGTTTGCGTGTCGATGGGTCGGTGGAGTGCTGGGGTGGAGTTCGCGATTGGAGTGATCCAGCGGTTCCGGCGGGGGCGTTCGTGGCGGTTGGTTCGGGGGGCTTTCGGGCGTGCGGTTTGCGCCCCGGCGGCGGGTTGGAGTGCTGGACTCAACCGGTGCGCGGGTTGCGGGAGGAGGAGGCGCTGGCGTGGTCGGCGGCGCATCCTGGAGGCGCGTTCGATGCGGTGAGTGTGGGGTACGCGCACGTGTGCGGTCTGCGCCCGGGTGGGGCGGTGGAGTGTTGGGGCGAGGACTGGTTCGGCCAGTCCACCGCGCCGGGGGGCCGGTTCCTGGCGGTGGCCGCCGGGGTGAGCCATTCGTGCGGCCTGCGCCCCGACGGGTCGGTGGAATGTTGGGGCGAGGACTCGATCGATTCGGGCTTTTTCGGGTTCTCCGAGGATCGCTATGAGGAAGCCTACTCGGACCCGCTCGGTCCCCTCGAGGACGATGCGTTGTCGAAGCGGGAGCGTTTCGGTGTCTTGACCTTGGGGGCCGCGGCGCTGGGTGAGGAGACCCTCGGCGTGTTGGTCGAGCGGGCGGCGGGGTGGGAACCGCCGGGGGGCCCCTACAAGGCGATCAGCGCCGGTGCGGGTTTCACGTGCGGCCTGCGCTTGGACGGTGAGGTCGCGTGTTGGGGTTCTGTTGCCGGCGGGGAGCCCCGCATCCCGCTGGTGGTCTACGCCGAGGTCGCCGGCGAGCGGGTGCGGGAGCTGCACGCGGCGAAGCGGGCCGAGATACAACGCCACCCGGGCGAAGAAGACGCGTCGTCGCAGAACTCAGAGGGCGCAGGTCCCTCCCCCGACGGCTCATCCAGCAGCGAGCCCGATGTCGGCGGCGAGGTGGGAACGAGCTTGTTGGGTTTGCGCTTCGAACTCTACCTCTACAGTACAGTGGTCGGGCAGCTCATGGTTGTGGATCCTCCGGCGGGGCCGTTCGTGGCGATCGACGCCGGATTCTTGCGGGCGTGTGGTCTGCGCCCCGGCGGCGAGGTTGAATGCTGGGGCCCCGATGACCCCAAGGTGTCGTGGACGCCGTCGGGGCGGTTCGCTTCTGAGGCTTTGCCTGTGGTTGCGCCGCCGGGGGCGCTTGTCGGGGAGGTGCCTGCGGTGGCGGGTGTTGTGGGTGTTGGGGATCTGGCGGCGATTGGTGGTCTGGAGGCGCCGGGGGAGGCGGGCGTGGCGGCGCGGGTGGCGGTCGCCGCGGGTTTGCGCGCTGAGCAAGCGGGGCCGGCGCCGCCGGCGGCCGGCGAGGTGACTTCGTGGTTCTTGCTGGCGTTGCCGCCGCAGTCGTGGGAGTCGGTTTGCGGGGGCGAGTTGTTGCCGGGCGGGCCCCTGGCGCCGCTGGTGGACCCGCGAGTCGCCGACGGCCGGGCGCGGCTCCCTCCGGGGCCCTTCGTGCCCGGCGAGGCAGTCGAGTTGCGGACCGCGCTGTTGCGGCCGAATTCGACGGTGCGCCTGTCGATGATCGGAGGGCCGGTTCCCCGCGGCGGCGAACCGCTGGGGGACGCCGCTTCGCCAGTGGCGCTGCCGCCCGCGGCGGCGGACCCCCAGGGCGAGTTGTCGCTGCCCTGGACGGTGCCCGCAGCGCCGGCGGGGCGCCTCGGCCCGATGTGGTATCTGGTGCGCGGCACCGGGGTGGCGCAGTTGACCCACCACACCCTGGACGTGCGACTGACCAGCCCGCTCATCGTCTATCCCGACGTGGCGCTGTGCGCCGTCGACGACGAAGCGACGACGACGGCCGGTGTGGCGGTGCGCGTCGACGTGTTGGCCAACGACATCGCACCGTCGGGCGGTACCTTGGATCCCACCTCGGTGAGCATCGTCCGCGCCGCGGGCGGCGAGTTCGTCGCCAACGCCGACGGATCGGTGACCTTCACGCCCGAGGCGGACTTCACGGGCACCGCCCGAGCGCGCTACACCGTCTCAGACACCTGGAACATCAACGCCACCGCAAACGTCACAGTCACCGTTAAGGCGAACTGAATGACCACCGACGCCGCCAAGTGCACGGCACGGTACCGGCCGTGCCGCCGGTGAGCACCGACGGTGACGATGTGCTGCCGGAACCGCCCGCTCTGACGCTTCGCTGGGTGATCGTCGTGGCCCTCACCGCTACCGCGTGTTCCATCACCGACTCTGCGGCGAGCGATCCGCCGCCGGTGGAGCGGCCCGGCGTGAGCGGTGAGACAGAAGATCCCGCCGCGGTCGGCGCGCCCGGAGACCCCGTCGACGTTGACCGCCCGGCGCGGCCAGGACCGGCAGTGGGACCGGGCACCGCCCTCGACGGCGGCGGCGTCGAGGGGACGCCCCCACGGCGCGCCGACCCGACGAGCACGGTGCTCCGACAGTCCCGGCCCCGAGCTATCGCATATCGGTAGTAATAACCGGACTTGACGATCTCGCTGTTCCCCCTGGTCAGAGCCATATGCTGGCGATTTGCACGTACCCAGGGGGCAACAACACCCACGGACAAACCAACCCACCAACTACCTGACGCCGAGCACGACCAGCACACGAATAGATCACGGTGTGATGGATCCAGATCGTAGAGACGTGAGGTAGGAACGGTGCCCCGATACGTCTGGTCTCTAGCCCTGCGGTCTCCGTGGAGGGACTGGCCCACTGCAGACTGAGTGCAGCCGCGTGACTAGTCGCGTCCGCTACGACAACCGCCAAGCGCGAGGTGGGAGTCGCCCCGGGCTTGCGGCTCTAGGACGGCATCTCGATGTGCTCGATACCATTTGCCTCCGAGATGTCGGGGCCTGACCCATGGCAGACCGGTCTGCCAGAACTGCCATTGGCGTACGAGCGTGGCTTCGCGGGCGCACGGGGCGGGCGCCTCGTGTGCAGCCACTGCGTGAGCGACCCTGCCGTGCGCAAGGCCGTATTCGATATCACCTTCGAGGCTGTCTGCGACTATTGCGGCAGCTTGGCTCCGCCGTTCGCCCAAGCTGACGTCCTGTTCGAGTACGTCTATCGGTGCGTGAGCCAGGAGTACGGCGATCCGTGGCTTCACGCGATCTCGTGGGACAAGGAAGAAGGCGGTTGGATCGGCATCAGGGAACTCGACACCTACGACGTGCTTGACGCGGCGGACGGTCCTTTTTCTGACGACAGCCCTGTCATTGAACGGTTCGCTGAGTCGATCGAACACGACTGGTACGAAATCGGCTCCGAAGCCGGATTGACCCAGGAGCGTCTCATCTGGGGATGGGACTCG
>JAPPDX010000073.1 GCA_028824415.1 bacterium
TCCGCCGGAACGACGAACTGGTCGATGCGCAGCACTACTCAGCGGTCTCCCCCGTCTCCGCCCGCGGCGTTGCCCGGCTCCGGGCACCTGAAGTCGGCGAAACGGGCGGCCGAGGCGTCGTCGATGCGCACGGTGTAGCGCATCCCCTCGCCGGTGGCGGTCTCTGCGAGCACCTGCGAGGAGCGGTGCAGCCCCGCCATCACCTCCCCGCGGGAGAATGGCACCACGAACTCCGCCGTGGCGGCCGCCGCCCGCAACCGGTCGCCGATCACCGCGGTGAGGTGCTCCAGACCGGCGCCGGTGACCGCTGAGACCGCCACGCTGCCCTGGTAGGCAGCCAAGAGGTGCTCGACACCGGCTGCTGCATCGAGCCTGTCGAGCTTGTTGAAGACCAACAACTCGGGCACCTTGGCGGCGCCGATGACATCGAGCACCTCCCGCACGGCCTCCACCTGCCGCTCGCAGTCGGGGGCCGAGGCGTCCACCACGTGCACCAGCAGGTCGGCGTCGACGGCCACCTCGAGCGTGCTCATGAACGCCTCCACGAACTCATGCGGCAGCTTGCGCACGAACCCCACCGTGTCAACCAGCAGCACGGTCTCGCCGCCGGGCAGGTCCAGGCGCCGCGTGAGCGCGTCGAGCGTGGCGAACAGCCGGTCCTCCACGTGTGCTTCGGCGCCGCAGACCGCATTCAGCAGGCTGGACTTGCCGGCGTTCGTGTAGCCGACGATGGCGACGGTGGACTGCGCCGAGCGCTGGCGCCGCCGGGCCTGGACGCCACGGTGGCGACGGATACCGCGCAGTTTGCCCTCGAGGGTGGTGATGCGGCGCAGCAGGCGGCGCCGATCCACCTCGAGTTGGGTCTCGCCGGGCCCGCGGGTGCCGATCCCGCCGGCCTGCTGGCTGAGCCGGTAACCCGAGCCGCGCAGGCGGGGCAGCCGGTAGCGCAGTTGCGCCAGTTCCACCTGCACCTTGCCCTCGGTGCTGGAGGCGTTCTGGGCGAAGATGTCGAGGATGACCGTGGTGCGGTCGATGGCCGTGCGCCCGAGGATCCCCTCCAGGTTGTACTGCTGGGCGGGACTCAGTTCGTCATCGAACACCACGGTGTCGGCGTCGTGCTGCTCGGCGATGTCGCGGATCTCCAAGGCCTTGCCGCGCCCCACGTAGGTGGCGGGGTCGATACGGTCGCGGCGCTGGAGAACGCGGTGCACGGGGTCCGCTCCGGCGGTGTCGACCAGCCGGGCCAACTCCTCGAGAGACTCCTCCACGGCTGCGGTGGACTGGGTGGGTGTCGCCACGCCCACCAGCACGATCTGCTCGCGGAACGCTCGGTCGATGAAGCCGCCGGCCTCGCCGCCGAACTCGCCGAACGCCCCCCGGTGGGTGCCGGCGCGCCGGTCGCGTCCCGGATCGGTCACGAAGTGCCGCCGCTGTCGGGCGTCGCCGGCTCCGGAGCCTCGACATCGGCCACGTAGATCACCGGAACGCGCAACTCGACGCCGGAGGCGACACTCACCTCGGCAACCCCGCCAGGCATCTCGACCTCGATCGTCTCGTCCACCATCCCCCAGCCGTGCAGGCGCCAGGCCACCGCCGCCGCACCGCTCCCGCAGGCGGAAGTGACGCCCACGCCGCGCTCGAAGACCCGCATTCGCACGTGCGAGCGGTTCACCACGGTCACCGCCTCGAAGTTCACCGGCTCGAGTCGGGTCTGGACCTCGGCTCCCACAGCCTCGAGCGCCAGGGCTTCGAGGCCCTCGGGATCGTCCAGCAGTGCCACGACGTGCGGGTTACCGACCGACACCCAGCCGATCCGGGACACCGCCGGCGCCAGGTCGGACAGGATGTCCCCGGCGCGGCGGGTCCGGTCGGCGTCCTCGCCGGCCTGCCCCAGATCGATGCCGGCGTGGCTGCGGATCCGGCCGAACCCAGTCCCGGTGTCGTCGGCGTCGGCGAATCGCGTCTCCCCGATCCCGACCCTGCGCTCCCCTGCCACAGTCGTGATGAGCACCTCGGCCTCGTCGCGCCCGGCACGCAGCGTCAGCGCCTGGGCGAGACAGGCCAAGCCGTTGCCGCTCACCTCGGCCTCGCCGCCGTCGGCGTTGTAGAGGCGCATGCCGGCGCGCAGCGGTTCGTGGCGCGCGGCGGAACCCGAACTCGTCTCGCCGGAGGTCTGTGCCCACATCACGCCGTCGGCGCCGATGCCGCGGGTGCGGTCGCATGTGCCGCGCACCCAGCCCGGTGGGCAGCGCCCCTCGTCAGGCCCGAGGCGCACGAGAAAGTCGTTGCCGAACACGTGGTGCTTGGTCAGGTGCATCGGTCGAATGTCTCCCAGGGGCCGAAAGCACCCCCACACGTGCTCATCAAGCCGGTCTCAGATCCGGGATCCCTCGAAGATCTCCATGAGGTCATCGAAGATCTCCCACGGATCCTCCCGGACATCCAGCCACGTTATGCGAGGATCACGGCGGAACCAGCGTTCCTGGCGTCGGGCCAAGCGGCAGGTGCGCTGCACCGCCTCCTCGATCGCCTCGGCCAGGCTGCAGCGGCCGTCGAGATGGTCCAGCAACTCCCGGTAGCCGAGCGCCTGACGGGCGGTACGGGACAGCGGCACCGGGGCATCCCGAAGCCTGCGCACCTCGTCGAGGAAGCCGGCGTCGAGCTGCTCCCGATAGCGCTCGGCGATGCGCGCATCCAGCAGCGGGCGGGGCAACCGCAACCCGACCTGCGTGAAGAGGGTGGGCCCGTAGCAACTCAGCCCCTGCCCATAGGACGAGAACCGCCGGCCGCCGCCAACTGTGACCTCCAGAGCGCGGATGATGCGCCGGCGATTCACCGGGCCGGTGCGCTCGGCGGCAAGAGGATCGCAGCCCTTCAGCCGCTCGTAGAGAACCGCCGTGTCGGGCTCAGCCTCAAGTTCGGCCCGTACCTCGGGATACGCGCCGGGGATCTCCAGATCGTCCACGACGGCACGGGCATAGAGACCCGTCCCGCCGACCGCCACGAGCGAGGTGCCGCGGACGACGTGCGTTTGGACCAGTGGGCGCACGGCCGCCAGGTACTCCCCCACGGAATAGTCGCTTGCGGCGTCCACCAGATCGATGCCGTGATAGCGGACTCCGTCCGCCTCCTCGGCGGTGGGGGTGCCGGTCCCGATGTCCATATGCCGGTAGACGGCCATCGAGTCCATCGAAAGCAACTCGGCGGGTGGCCGCCGGCGAGCCAACTCCGCCGCCAGCATCGACTTTCCCGAGGCTGTCGGACCCACGATGGCGAGCCGGGCCCAGCAACCGCCGTTCTTGCCGTTGACCATCCGCGGCGCTTGCCGTTCAGGCAGCGACCACCGGGATGCGCTCGCGGCGCGCCGGGGTGGCGCGCACGGCCACGAGCTCGCCCAGCAGGTAGTGCGCCCCGGCACCGGTCACGTCCAGATCCACGAAAGAACCCGGACGCAGCGTCGCCGGTGCCGCGAAGTGCACCAGTTTGTTCTGGCGGGTTCGCCCGCTCGTGAGTTCGGGGCGAGTCTTGCTGGGCCCCTCAACCAGAACCTCCTCGCGGCGCCCCTCACGTGCCTCGTGCCGGCGCCGGGCGGACCGCTCCACGACCGCGCGCAGCCGCTCGTAGCGCTCGGTCGCCACCTCGGGATCCACGAAATCACCGGTCATGGCGGCGGCCTCGGTGCCCGGACGAGGCGAGAACACGAACGTGAAAGCGCTGTCGAACTCCGCGTCGGCCACCACGGCCAGGGTGTCGGCGAAGTCCTGCTCGGTCTCTCCCGGGAAGCCCACGATGATGTCGGTGCTGACGGCGAGGTCGGGGATCCCGCGGCGGGCCTCCGCCAGGCGCTCGAGATAGCGCTCTGCGGTGTAGCCCCGGTGCATGGCGGCCAGGACGGCGTCGCTGCCGGACTGCAGCGGCAGGTGCAGGTGCTCGCACACCGCCGGCGTCTCGGCCATCGCCGCGATCGTCTCGGGCCGCAGATCCTTCGGGTGCGGGCTGGTGTAACGCACCCGCTGTATGCCGCCGACGGCACCGACGGCACGCAGCAGGTCGGCGAACAGCGGTCGCACCCGCACCCTCTCCCCCGCCTTGCGGCGCGCCAGCGCCAGATCACGGCCGTAGGAGTTGACGTTCTGGCCCAGCAACGTGACTTCCGCCACGCCCTGGTCGCTCAGTTGGCGCACCTCGTCGAGCAGCGACTCGAAGGGACGGCTGATCTCGGGACCGCGCACGGCGGGCACGATGCAGAAGGCACAGGAGTTGTCGCAGCCGACCTGGATCGTCACCCAGGCGGAATGCGGCAGATCCCGGCGCACGCCGAGAGCGGAGGGGAACGCCTCGGCGTCGGCGCGGACGGCCTCGGTGAGGATCTCGACGATCGGCCCCTCCTGCGCCGCCCGGGCCAGCAACTCGGCGGCCCGGTGCACGTTGTGGGTCCCGAACACCACGTCCACGTGCGGCGCCCGGGAGCGGACCACGTCCTGGTCCTTCTGCGCCAGGCAGCCGCCGACGGCGATCTGCATGCCCGGGCGGGAGCGCTTCAGCGCCTTCAGCCCGCCCAGGTAGGCGTACAGCTTCTGGTCGGCCTTCTCTCGGATGCAGCACGTGTTCACCACGACCACGTCGGCATCCTCGGGTGCGCCGGCCGGCTGCATGCCGTCCGCCTCGAGCAGGCCGGCGACCTGCTCGGAATCGTGCTCGTTCATCTGGCACCCGAACGTGCGGATGAAGTACCGCCTGTCGCCGCTCACGTGCTCAATCGTAGAGGCCACCCCGCCCGGCCCGTCCCGCCGGAGCGGGCCGGGCGCCCGGTCGGCGCTCGCCTCGATGCCGCCGGGTGCCTCTCGCAGGGCCTACCGGGCGGCTGCGACCTCTTCCTCGGCCGTCTCGCCGGCCGGCTCGGCCTCCTCGGCGGCCTGCGGCAGCAGTTGACCGGAGACCTTGTCGGCGATCTCCAGCACCAGGGCGGGGTTCTCGCGCAGGAAGGCCTTGACGTTCTCGCGCCCCTGGCCCACCTGGTCGCCCTCGTAGGTGTACCAGGCCCCCGACTTCTTCACGATGTCGAGGTTCACCGCCAGGTCCAGGACCGAGCCCTCCCGGCTGATCCCCTGGGAGTACATGATGTCGAACTCGGCGGTGCGGAACGGTGGCGCCGTCTTGTTCTTCACCACCCTGACGCGCGTGCGGTTGCCGACCACCTCGGCGCCGTTCTTGATGGACTCGATGCGGCGGATGTCGAGGCGCACCGAGGAGTAGAACTTCAGCGCCCGGCCGCCGGGGGTGGTCTCGGGCGACCCGAACATCACCCCGATCTTCTCCCGCAGCTGGTTGATGAAGATGCACAGCGAGCGGGTCTTGTTGAGGTTGGCGGTGAGCTTGCGCAGCGCCTGGGACATCAGCCGGGCCTGCAGCCCCACGTGGGTGTCGCCCATCTCCCCCTCGATCTCGGCCCGGGGCGTGAGTGCCGCCACCGAATCGATCACCACCACGTCGATGGCGCCCGAGCGGATCAGCACGTCGGCGATCTCCAGGGCCTGCTCGCCGGTGTCGGGCTGGGAGATCAGCATCTCGTCCACGTCCACCCCGATGGCCCGGGCGTAAACCGGATCCAGGGCGTGCTCGGCGTCGATGTAGGCGCACACCCCGCCGGTGCGCTGCGCCTCGGCGACCACGTGCAGCGCCAGCGTCGTCTTGCCGGAGGACTCGGGCCCGAAGATCTCCGTGACCCTGCCCCGGGGCAGACCACCGATCCCGAGTGCCACGTCCAGGGCCAGTGCCCCGGTGGGCACGGATTCGATCTGCGTGACGCCCTTCTCGCCCATCCGCATGATGGCGCCCTTACCGAAGTTCTTCTCGATCTGGCGGAGAGCCAGGTCCAGCGCCTGCTCGCGCACTCTGCCGTTGGTCTGGGTCGTCATCGGTCTATGACCTCCTAGGTGGTTTGATTCCCCGGCCGCCACCGGCGCCGGCTGGATCGATCGTTTCGGGGGGAAGCGGTCTGCGAATACCCTGCCGAGGGGGTGTGACACACAGCCCTGTGAGACACTATGTGTAGCACGTACGGCAACTCCGGATTACAGCAGTGTAATCCATACGCTTGTTCGCTGCACGCATTTTGGAGGCGTCATGACCACCGACAAGCAAGACCGGCGGGAACTCCGCCGAAGGCTCTCCCCACTCCAGTACCACGTGACCCAGGAGGCCGGCACCGAGCGGGCCTTCACCGGCGAATACTGGGACTGCAAGGACGACGGCGTCTATCACTGCGTGGTCTGCGGCATGGCGCTGTTCACCAGCGACACCAAGTACGACTCCGGCACCGGCTGGCCCAGCTTCCACACCGAGATGGGCGAGGACCGTGTCGGGCGCCGAACCGACCGGAGCCACGGCTGGGTCCGCACCGAGGCGGTGTGCAACAACTGCGGGGCGCACCTGGGACACATCTTCGACGACGGCCCCGCCCCAAGTGGCGAGCGCTACTGCATGAACTCCGCATCACTGAACCTGCAACGAGACGACGCGTCCGCCGACGCTCCGACCGAATAGGGTGCAAAGTAAATATAAGTATATGAATAGACGCGGACAATGACTCCCTGGACGGAGACCTCGTCCGCTCCGGCGGTGCCGGCACGAACATGAGCACCGTTCCCGGGGGGCCACCGGCGATCGCACCGGCGACCCTGGAGTCGCCTGTTCCGATCATCGACATCTCCCCTGCCATCGACGGCCACGGGCCGGCCGAAGTCGGCCGGGCCGTGGACGAGGCCTGCCGCACCATCGGCTTCTTCGTCATCGTCGGCCACGGTGTGCCCCAACCGACCATCGACACCGTATGGAGCGCGGCACGGGAGTTCTTCGACCTGCCGCTGGAGGTCAAGCGCCGCAGCCCGGCGCCGTCGGAGGACTACGCCTACGGCTACTCGCCCATCCAGGGCGAGATGCTGGCCCGCTCGCTCGGCGACACAACGCCGCCGGATCTGAAGGAGACCCTCAACATGGGGCCTCTGGACCTGCCGGAGGTGATTCCCCCGGGCGGCGAAGCGATCCTGGCCGAGCCCCGCTGGCCCGCAGAGCCGGCGTCGCTGCGCCCGGCCTGGGAGGCGTATTTTCGGACCATGGCCGACCTTGCGGGCAGGCTGCTGTCGATCATGGCCGTGGGGCTGGACCTGCCGGCGGACTACTTCGAGGAGTTGCTGGACCATCACTCCAGCGCCATGCGAGCGATCAATTACCCGGAGCTGGAGAGCCGCCCGCTGCCGGGGCAGTTGCGCGCCGGCGCTCACACCGACTACGGCACCCTGTCGATCCTGCGCTTCGACGACGCCCCCGGCGGCCTTGAGGTGATGGGGCCCAACGGCTGGGCGGCGGTGCCCATGGTCCCGGGCGGCTTCGTCGTGAACCTCGGCGACATGATGGCCCGCTGGACCAACGACCGCTGGGTCTCCACGCTGCACCGCGCCGGGCTGCCACCCGCGGACGCCGGCCGCTCCGCACGGCGCCAGAGCATCGTGTTCTTCCACAACGTGCGCTGGGACGCCGAGGTGCGCTGCCTGCCTACCTGCCTTGCGCCCGGCGAGTCGCCCCGCTACGAACCGGTCATGGCCGGCCCCCACCTGCTCAGCAAGTTCGCCAGCACCGTGGTCGGCGACTACTAGGACGGCTGCCTCCGGACAATCAGTCCTCGGCGGCGGCGAGTAGGGCTCGGGCTTGGCGGGCGAGGGGCTCGTCGATCATCTGACCCTCGAAGGCGACGGCGCCGGCGCCGGTGCGCTGGGTCTCCTCGTAGAGCTCCAGCATGCGGCGCGCCCTGTCCACCTCCTCCGGCGACGGCGCGAAGACGCCGTTGGCCCAGGGCACCTGCGCCGGATGGATGCAGAGCTTGCCCTTGTAGCCCAGGGCCCGGCCCTGGCGGGCGTCGGCGGTGAAGACCTCCTCGTCCCGCAACGCCACCACCACCTGGTCCAGCGCCAGCACCCCCGCCAGCCGGCACGCCACCGCCACCCGGGACCGGGCATACAGAACCTCGGTGTTCTCCGGCGTGCGCACGCCGCCCAAGTCCACGATGTAGTCCTCGGCGCCGAAGTAGGCGGCCACCACCGGCGGCCGCAGCACCTCGGCGGCGCGTTCCACGCCGGCCACCGTCTCCAGCCCCGCCATCACCCCGAGCGGTCCAACCGCCTCCAGCCGCTCGGCCACGAGTTCCACGGCAGCAGCGGACTCCAGCATCGGCACCACCACACCGGTGAGTTCGGGCGCCAGAGCCTCGGCCACGTCGCCCTCGAACCACTCGGTGTCGACCGCGTTGATGCGCACGAAGATCGCCAGGTCAGGGTGCGCCCGCCGCAGCTTGCGGGCAGCAGCCGCCGCCACCGGGCGCGCCGCGGCCTTGCCGCTGGGCGCCACCGCGTCCTCGAGATCGATGATCACGCCGTCGGGGCCGCTGCGGGGCAGCTTCGGCAGCAACTCGGGGCGGCTCGCCGGGGCGTAGAGGGCGCTGCGCAACCGCAGCCCTGCCCCGGTCACGACGCCAACTCCGGGCGGTCGCGGAACTGCTCCAGCACCTCGGGGTTGGCGATGGCCTCAGTGTTGTGCACCGGCCGCCCGCACACCACATCACGGACCGCCAGCTCGGTCAGCTTGCCGCTGCGGGTGCGCGGCACGGCGTCCACCGCCACGACCCGCGCCGGGACGTGGCGCGGCGAGGCGCCGGTGCGGATGCACTCGCGGATGCGCCGGGTCAACTCATCGGTCAGTTCGCCCCGCAGGCGCACGAACAGCACGATCCGGGTGTCCGCCTGCCAGGGCTGGCCGATCACGATGGCCTCCAACACCTCGGGAATGCCCTCCAGGCAGCGGTAGATCTCGGCGGTGCCGATGCGCACACCGCCGGGGTTGAGCGTGGCGTCGGAACGCCCGGCGATGACCATGCCGCCGTTGACCGTCCAATGGGCGAAGTCGCCTTGGTGCCAGACGCCCGGGTACCGCTCGAAGTAGGCCCGCCGGAAACGCGGCCCGGCGGTGATCCCCAGCGCTCCCTGCGGGGATTCGGCGCCGCCGTCGCTCGCCGCCGCGGAACCGTCGGCATCGCCCCAGAACCCCAGAGGCATCGAGGGGAACGAGTTGGTGCACACCAACTCGCCCTGCACATCCGGCGGGCACGGCCGCCCCTCGGAGTCGAACACGTCGATATCCAGCCCCAGTGCCGGGCGCTGGATCTCCCCCGCGTAGACCGGCGCGGTGGGGTCGCCGTTGACCAGGCAGCCGCACAGGTCGGTGCCACCGGAGATCGAGGCCAGGTGAACGTCGGACTTCACCTCGGCGTAGATGAACTCGAAGCCCTCCGGCGACAGCGGCGAACCGGTGGAGGTGATGGTCTGCAGAGAGTCGAGCCGATGTGTCCGGCGCGGCGACAGACCCCGCTTGGCGGTCGCCTCGACAAACCCCGCCGAGGTGCCAAATAGGGTGATGCCCTCGGCGTCGGTGAGGTCGAACAGCCGCACCGGGTCGGGGGCGCCGTCGTACAGCACCAGCGTCGCCTCGCTGGCCAGCGCCGACATCAGCCAGTTCCACATCATCCAGCCTGCGGTCGTGAAGTAGAACACCCGGTCACCGGGGCGCACGTCGCACTGCAGGCGGTGTTCCGCCAGGTGCTTCAGCAGGATGCCGCCGGCCCGATGGACGATGGACTTGGGCACGCCCGTGGTGCCCGAGGAATACAGCACGTACAGCGGGTGATCGAACGGCAGCGCCAGGAACTCCAGCCTCCCCGCCCCCGCGGAGGGACCCTCCGCGAGGAACGCCTCCCAGGACACGGCGTCCGGTAGGCCGCTCAGGTCGGGCGACGGGTCCAGAAACGGCACGACGACGATCCGCTCGAGGCCGTCCAGCCGGGCGGCGATCTCCCCCAGGCGCTCGAGGCAGTCGAACTCCTTGCCGCCGTAGCGGTAGCCGTCGGCGGCCACCAGCACCCGCGGCCGGATCTGGCCGAACCGGTCGACCACGCCGTCGACGCCGAAGTCCGGCGAGCAGGAGGAGAACACCCCGCCGAGGGCGGCCGTGGCCAGCATCAACTCGCAGGTCTCGGGAATGTTCGGCAGCCAGGCCGCCACCCGATCGCCGGGGCGGATTCCCACACCCGAGCCGAGCGCGCCCGCAATGCGCGCCACGTCGGACAGCAGTTCAGCCCGGCTGAGTTCGCGCCGGTCGCCCGATTCGCCACTGAAGATCAATGCCGGCGTGTCATCGGGACGGCGCAGCAGGTTCTCGGCGAAATTCAGCCGGGCGTCCGGGAAGAACCTGCCATCGAAGATCCCCGACCCCGGCTCGAAGATGCGTTCACCACGGGTCTCTGCGATCACCTCGCAGAAGTCCCAGGCCGCCGACCAGAACGCCTCGGGGTCGGCAACGGAGAAGGCGTGGAGTTCGGTGAAGTCGGCGAACGTTCCGTGGCCTGCATGTTCCAACGCCATGCAGAACGCCCGGAGGTTGGTCTCCTCAGGCGACGCCGGCGACCAGAGCGGCCCATTGCGTCCGCCCCCGGCGACGTTCGGTGGAGGTCCGGATCCCATGACGGGCGCGAGCTTTGCACATGGCAACGCATCGCCAGAACACGGAACCGCAGTCGTGGCGGGCGCACGCGAGGGATCCGCGGGAGCGCCGCCCGGACGGGGACCGACACGGCCCTGGACCCGACGGCCTGCTCGCAAGCGGTGCGGTCGTCGGCTGTACGCTCACTTCTGTCGGCGACCCACCGTCGCCGGCGCGCAGAGAGGAGCCAACGTGACCGACCCGCCTGTGCATCTCTTCCCGCCGGCGCGGCACCTCGGTCGACGCCTCCGCCATCGGCCTGTCTCGACCCTCCTCGTCGCGCTGGTCGCCGCCGGCGCCCTGCTGCTCTCCTCCTGCAGCCAGTCGGACACAGAGCCCGCAGCCGCGACCGAGACCCAACCGGCCGCACCGGCTCCCGAACCCGCGGCACCGCCACCCGAACCGCCACCGCCTGCTCCCGAGCCCCCGGCACCGCCACCCGAACCCTCGCCGCCTGCTCCCGAGCCCCCGGCACCGCCACCGGAACCCTCGCCGCCTGCTCCCGAGCCCCCGGCCCCGCCACCCGAGCCCCCGCCACCCCCCCCCGAACCCCCGCCACCCCCACCCGAACCGCCGCCACCGGACGAGCCTCCCCCACCGGCGGAGCCTCCACCCGAACCGCCGTCGGATCCGTACGCCCCGCCGGCCACCGAGGAACCCGAACCCGAGGCACCCGAACCCGAACAGCCGACAGCGGATCCCGAGCCCCCCGAGCAGGCCGGCTACGACGCGCCGGGGGCGCTCGTGGTGCCGCAGCCGCTGCCGCCGGGCGAGCCGGGCGAGATCATCGACGTCGAGGAGTTGGACCTCGGCGACGACTACATCGGCTACCGCATCCTCTACCACTCCCGCTCGCTGCGTGGCGACGACATCGCCGTCTCGGGGTTCGTGGCCACCCCCGCAGGCGAGCCGCCGCCCGGCGGCTGGCCGCTGATCGCCTACGCGCACGGCACCACCGGCACGGCCGACATCTGCGCCCCGTCGCACGACGCAGAGGCCGAGATCATCGCCGACGGCCCGTACCTGGAGGGCTACGCCATCGCGGCCACCGACTACGAGGGCCTCGGCACGCCCGGCCTGCACCCGTACATCGTCGGCAAGAGCGAGGCCCGGGGCGTGCTCGACAGCGTGCGCGCGTTGCAGCACCTCGGCAGCCTCTCGGTCACCAACGAATTCGTGGTCTGGGGTCACAGCCAGGGCGGCCACGCCGCCATACACGCCGGCCAGCATTGGCAGGACTACGCGCCCGAACTGAAACTCCTCGGCGTGGCTTCCGGCGCACCACCCTCGCAATTCGCGCTCCTCTACGGCGTCCTGCTGGGCGGACCGTTCCAGGGCTATCTCGCCATGGCCTCGGCCGCATTCGCCGAGGCCTACGACGAGATCGAACTCGATCAGGTCTACACCGACGAGGCCATCGCCCTGATGGACGTGCTGGAGACGGGCTGCACACAAGACGTGTTCGACGTCTTCAACCCGCTGAGCGCCGAGGAGATGCTGAAGGTGGCGAGTCCCCTCGGCGTGTCACCGTGGGATCGGGTGATCGTCGAGAACGACACGAACCAGGCGCCCGTGCCGGTGCCGCTGCTCATCCTCCACGGAAGCGCCGACGAGCAGATCCCCGCCCTCAGCAGCCAGATCCTGCTGGGCCAGCTGTGCGTGCTGGACGGCCAGGGCCCGACCGTGCGCATCCTCTATGAGGGCCACAACCACGGCAGCGTCATCGCGGCACAGCGGGACGACCTATTGGGTTGGATCGCGGACCGCTTCGCCGGGGAGCCGGCGGAGGACACCTGCGCCTGAGGGCACGAACCGCCATGGCCCCGTCGCCGCCGGCGAGCCCGGGAACGCCCCAGGAGGCCGTCTTCGTCGAAGGCACCGCCGCCCACTGGTTCCAGCACTTCGCAACCGATTCTGAAGCCACCGCCGCCCAGGTCACCTCGGCCGTGCGGAGCGCGCAGCAGGCCGCCTCCTCAGCAGAGGTGAACCTCGTCGTGGGCTTCGGCGCCGCCATCACCGCCCGCCTACCCATGGAGGCGCCGCCGGGACTCAAGCCCTTCACCGAGGTGACCGGAAGCAGCAGGCGGATCGCCGTCGCCACCCAAGAGGACGTGTTCCTCTGGATCCACAGCGACCGCCACGACCTCAACTTCGAGGTGGCGCTGGCGGCACGGCGAGCCTTCGATCCGATCGGAACCCTGGCGCGCGAGACCCCGTCCTGGGTCTACCGGGACAGCCGTGACCTCACCGGGTTCATCGACGGCACCGAGAACCCGCCTGCCACCGAGGCCCGCGAGCTGGCGGTGATCGCCGACGGGCCCGGCGCCGGAGGGAGCTTCGTTCTGGCACAGCGCTGGATCCACGACCTCGACGGCTTCGCCGCTCTGGCGACCGCCGAGCAGGAACAGATCATCGGCCGCACGAAACCCGACAGCGTGGAGTTGGAGGACCTGCCGACGAACTCCCACCTCGGCCGGGTCGTGCACACCGACGAGGACGGCGAGGAGATCGAGATCTACCGCCGCTCGGTGCCGTACGGCACCTCCATCGAGGCGGGGCTGTACTTCCTGGCCTTCACCGACGACCTCGCCAAGATCGACCTGATGCTGGAGTCCATGTTCGGCGCCACCGGCGACAGGCATCACGACAGGCTCGTGACCTTCTCCGAGACCGTCTCGGGCGCCTACTACTACGCGCCCCCGCAGGAGGAACTCGAGCGGCTGGGCCTGGCAGTCTGAGTCGGCGGCACCCGGCCGCCCCGCTCAGATCCTACGCTCCCGACCCGCCCAGTAGGGGTCACGCAGGCGCCGCTTGTAGAGCTTCCCAGTTGGCTCGCGAGGCAGGGCATCGCTGAAGTCCAAAGAGTGCGGGTGCCGCTGGCGCGCCAGCCGCCCCTGCAGGAACTCCATGATCGCCCGGCGGGTCGCCTCGCCCGCCTCGACCCCCGGAGCCGGCTCCACGACGGCGTGGATCCGCTCGCCCAGGTCCTCGTCGGGCACGCCGAAGACGGCCACGTCACCCACCAGCGGGCACTGCTGCATCACGCCCTCGATCTCCGCCGGGTAGATGTTGACGCCGCCGACGATGATCATGTCGCCGGCGCGGTCGTTGAGAAACAGGTAGCCCTCGTCGTTGAGGTACCCGACGTCGCCGACGGTGAAGAACTCGCCGAGGCGGCCGTCCGCCGTTTTGCGCTCGTCCTTGTGGTACTCGAACTGCTGGCTCGGCGTCATCCTCATGTAGACGGGGCCGCTCTCGCCCGGCGGCAACTCCGCCCCGCCCTCGCCGGCGATGATCACCTCGGCGTTCGGCCACGGCCTGCCCACGGTGCCCGGGAACCGCCGCCACTCCTCGGGCCCCACGAGGGTTCCGCCGCCCTCGGTGGCGGCGTAGTACTCCCAGATGCACTCACCCCACCAATCCAGCATCCGCAGTTTGGTCTCCACCGGGCAGGGCGCCGCCGCGTGGATCACCCGCCGCAGCGACGACAGGTCGTGGCGCCGCCGCACCTCCTCGGGAAGCTGCAGCAGGCGGTGGAACATGGTCGGCACCATGTGGGTATGGGTCACCCGGTGACGCTCGATCAACTCGAGCGTCTCCGCGGCGCTCCACCGGTCCATGAGCACGACCGTGTGGCCGAGATGCAGCGACATCGTGACGAACCGGCCGCCGGCTGCGTGGTACATGGGCCCGGCGCAGAGGTGCACGTTGCCGTCGTGAGGTTGGATGCCGAACACCAGCAGCGGCAGCCCCGCGATCGCCGCCGACTCGTCGGGGTGTTTGTCGCTGATCGGGCGGCGCACCCCCTTGGGACGACCCGTGGTCCCCGAGGTGTAGGTCATCGTGAGGCCGGACGCCAGGTTCTCGGGCCGACCGGCCGGTCGGCCTCCGCTCAACTCCGCCAGCGGCCGGTACCCGTCGACGGAGCCCACCGCGTAGCGGTGCGCCACGGCGGTCCGCTCCCCGACCCCGACCGCCTCGGTTGCGAACCGCTCGTGGACGACCAGCGCCGCCGCGTCGCTATCGGCGAGGATGTAGGAGATCTCCGGTGCGGTGAGGCGCCAGTTGACAGGGGTGTCGTACATGCCGCCCTGGAACGTGGCAAGCGTGAGGGCGATGAGGTCCAGCCCGTTCGGCAGGACCATGACGAGTCCGTCCCCGACGCCGAGGCCGCAGGCGCGCAAGCCGTGCGTGTAGTTGTTGGCCAGCTCGGCCAGTTCGCCGAACGTGGTCTGGCGCCCGTGCGGATCCACGACGGCGACGCGCGATGGATCGTCTGTGGCAATGCTCCAGAAACCCAGCGGTCCAGCCATGGCACCTCCCGGCGGCGACCCTACCGCGCCGCCCCCAGTGGCCGTCGCGGCCACCGCGTCCCCGCTCGCCTCCGCGCCGGAACCTGGAAGCGATCCCGCCGTGCCTGCCGGGTAGACAAGGTCGCCGAGCATGATTACGGTTGACAACCTGTGGAATTGCTGGTGCCAATTGCCGCATTCTTGGGGTCATGCGTGTTGATCGCGCTCTTGGCGTGGTGGTCGGGCGCGTGGCGATCCCTGTTCAGCGGTGTCGCCGAGGACGCCGACCCGCGCCACGACCCGGAACTGCTGCTGCGGTCAGCGGAACACAAGTGGATCGAGGACCACGAATTCTGGAGGCTGACGGAGGTCGACGAGATCGCCCTCTGAGTGGTCCGGAGCCTTCGCGGGCGCGACCCGCGCCGGTCAGCAGCCGCTGACCGACCCCTCCATATCCAGCAACAGATCCTTCGCCCCCGCGCCGCCCCCGTAGAAGCCGCGGCTCCCGTCGCCCCGCACGACCCGGTGACACGGAACGATCAGCGCAATCGGGTTGGTCGCCATGGCGGTGCCGACGGCGCGTGCCGCCCGTGGGCTGCCCGCGCCAGCCGCCACCGCGGCATAGCTCCGAGTCTCCCCGTAGGGGATCGCGGCGGTCACTTCCAGCGCCCTGCGGTAGAACCCGATGCTCCCCCGCCAGTCGATCGGAATAGTGAACTCCTGCAGGCGACCGGCGAAGTAGTCGTCCAACTCCCGGCGCACGTCGTCCAGCGGGGCGGCGGCAACCGTCACTGCGGGCGAGACCGTCTCCGCCACGACGGACGCCAGCCACTTCACGGACGAGTCGGCCGCACCGGCGGCTCCGGACGGAATGAAGCACAGGCGCCGGAGTCCCACCTCCGTGCGTGCGAGGCCCAACCGGCCGATCGGACTCTCGGTCTCCCACACCCAGACCGCCTCGTCGCCCGCCGGCCGGGTCCCGTTGCCTTCGATCCCGCTGCCTTCAGTCACTCTGCCGTTCGTATGGTCAGCCATGTGCTGACCATAACCCGGAACCGGCGGGGCGAGGCGGTGCCCGGTCAACCGCCGGTTGCCATGTAGCGGGCCAGGGAGGGCCGGCTCGGTCAGCGCCCCCGGGAACTGCGCTGAACAGCGATGTCGGCGACCCAGCGGCCGTCGGTCTCCACCCCGCTGAGGACCTCCAGCGCCGCCAGCAGGAACGCCAGGATCTCGCCGGCGCCGACCGCATCGGGCAACTCGAAGACCAGCCCGCGCCGCGTGTGGTCCTGCCGCACAGCCCACGCGGGCGGGACCTCCAAGCCACCGTCGGCGAGCCGGCGCACCGCGAAGCGGCCGGTTGCGTGAGAGATCCCCACGGTTCCGCGAACAACGCTGCGGCCGCGCCGGTGCTGCGGCACCCAGGTGGCGAGCGGGACAACGGGTCCCAGTGACGAGAACATCCGCCCCAGCGGCGAGGTCGGCGGGCGATCCTCGTCCTCCACCCAGGGCTGCAGGTTCAGCCATCCCCTGCCGTCGCCGCGAGCCGCCAGATCCTCCATGCAGGAGAGAACCTCCGCGGTGTCCTCCGCGGTGAACAGGACGCCGGTGTGATCCACGGCCACGGCGCGATGTTGCCACATCCGTTCGCGAGTGCCGGCGCTTCGGGGGCTTCCCGGCCGCTCGAGCCGACCGGCCGGTACCGTACGGACGCGTGAAGCTGCTCCTGATCCGTCACGCGCTCCCCGAGCGGGTCGAGAACGCCGACGGCCCAGCCGACCCCGGACTCACCGAAGTCGGACACGAGCAGGCGCGGCGGCTGGCGGACTGGCTGAAGGGCGAACAGATCGATCACGTCGCCGCGAGTCCCAAGCTGCGGGCGGTCGAGACCGCTCAGCCCCTTGCCGCCGAACGGGGACTCGAGATCGAGATCGTGACGGGATTCTCCGAGATCGACAGCGGCAGCGCCACGTACATTCCCTACGAGCAGATGCGACGGGAGCGCCACGAGATCTGGCGCCACCTGCGCAGCGGGCGCTGGAAGGAGGCCGGGTTCGCCGACCCGGAGCGATTCCGGGACGATGTGGCGAAATCCTTCGCGTCGTGGGAGGCCGACCACACCGACCGGACCTGCGCCGTGGTGGCACACAGCGGGACCATCAACGCCCTCGTGAGCCATTTCCTGGGCATCGAGAACGTATTCTTCTTCAGCCTGGAGTACACGGGCCTGTGCCGGCTGCGGCGCAACGTGCTCGGCGGCATGCACGTGACGTCGCTGAACGAGACCGCCCACCTGCACGCGGTGCGCGACACCCTCGACCCGCTGCCGGCGCCGTGAGCACTTCCACCCTGGAGCCCGCTCGCCCGCTGCGGGTGCTGGCGCTGGCCAAGCAGATCCCCGTCTTCGAGAACATGCGCCTCGGCCCCGACCGCCGGCTCGTGCGCGACGGGCATGTGCTCCACATGAACGACTACTGCCGGCGCGGCGTCGCCCAGGGCCTCCGGATCGCCCGCGCCAGCGGCGGCAGTCTCAGCGTTCTGACCCTGGGGCCGCCATCGGCGGACACGGTGTGCAGGGAGGCCATCGCCTTCGGCGCCGACGCCGGCTTCCACGTGACCGATCCCGCGTTCGCCGGATCCGACACCCTGGCCACCGCCCGGGCGCTGGCAGCCGCCGTGGAACATCTCGGACCCTTCGACCTGATCCTGGCGGGGCGGAACTCGGTGGATGCCGACACCGGCCAGGTGCCCCCGCAACTCGCCGAGCTGCTGGGGCTGCCGTTCGCCTGCGGCGTTCGCCGGCTGCACCTCACCGGGGAGCGGCTGTCGCTGCTCCTCGAACACAACGACGAGTGGCTGGACGCCGAGTTGGATCTTCCCGCGCTGCTGTCCTGCGCCGAGCGGCTGATCGATCCCTGCAAGATCAAGGATCCCGACGTCTGGGCGCGAGTTGACGGCTCGCGCATTCGGACCATCAACGCGACCGAGTTGGGGCCGGGACCGTGGGGCGCCGCGGCCAGCCCCACCTCCGTCGGACCGATCTGGACGCTACAGATCGACCGGCAACGCGAGATCCTGTCCGGCGACCTTGCCGAGGGCGCCGACCGCGCCATCGCGGTACTCAAGGATCGGGGGGCGCTGGTGCCCGCCGGTGCCCCGGAGGTCGCCCGCGTCTCCGGACTGGTCGTCGAGTTGCCGTCGGCCCAGAGCGGCGGCCCCGCCGTCGGCGTGCTTGCCGAGCCGGCTCGTGACCGGCACTCCCGGGAGTTGCTGGGAGCCGCGGCGCGCCTGGCCACCGCAGTCGGCGGCCACGTCGTGGCTCTGGGGCCCGCCGCAGGCGCCGAACTCGGCGGCTTCGGAGCCGACGCGGTCCGCCGGATCAGCGCCGCCGGGACACGCACCGACCCCGCGCCGGCCGACGGCCACAGGGGGCTCGCCGAGGAGGATGTCGCCGCCGCGGTCGGTGACTGGGCCGAAGGCGTGCAGCCCTGGGCGATCCTGGCACCGAGCACCGCCTGGGGCCGCGAGGTGGCGTCGCGGGTGGCGGCCCGGCTGGGCGCCGGCCTGACCGGCGACGCCGTCGGGCTCTCCTGCGACGACGGTCGCCTCATCGCCGAGAAACCGGCCTTCGGCGGCTATGTGATCGCCGACATCGCCTGCTCCTCGGCGGTGCAGATGGCGACGGTGCGCGCCGGCGTGCTCGGGCTGCCCGAACCGCGCCGGGCACCCGACGTTCCCATGACCGAGATCACCGTGACACCCCGCGGGCGCCTGCGGGTGCTGGGGCGCAGGCGGGACGACGACGGCGACCTGCTGGCCCACGCCGAGGTCGTGATCGGCGTCGGCCAGGGCGTTGACGTAGCCGACTACGAGCGGCTGGGGGCCGACGCCCGCAAGATCGGCGCCGAACTGTGCGCCACCCGCAAGGTGACCGACGTCGGTGCCATGCCCCGGGCCCGCCAGGTGGGCATCACCGGCCACAGCATCTCGCCACGGCTGTATGTCGCCATCGGCCTCTCGGGCAAGTTCAACCACACCGCCGGCGTGCGCGCGGCAGGCAGCATCGTGGCGATCAACCCCGACCCGGAGGCGCCGATCTTCGACTGGTGCGACGTGGGGTTCGTAGCCGACTGGCGCGACGTCTTCGACGAACTGATCCCGCGGCTGGAGGCCGCCCTGGCGTCCTGAGGGGCGCGGCGAGACACTCCGGGGCTAGCCGTCGACCTCCTTCGGCATGGCCTTGGCGGCGTACTTTCGCCAGTTGTCCTGAAGGGCGTCGATGAGCTGCTGCACGAAGAGCGGCGACATGTGGATCCGCTGGACCACGACGCCGTTACGGGGCTCGACGCCGTCGAAGTTCATGCGCACGAAGTCCAGCGTGAACTCGTAGGGACTGTGCGCAACGGCCGCGAAGTTCGCCCAGCAGCCCCCCTCCAACTCCGGTGGCAGCCGGATCGGCACCTCGCGCTTCTTCTCGCCCTCGGTTGCCATGTCTACCTCCCGTCGTCACCGGCCCGACCGGCACACCCTGCCGGCCTGCGCGACCCATAGCATCGCAGAACCGGCGCCGGCGCCGCATCGAGGCCTTCAGGTCCGAGGTCGGCGGCGGGTACTCTCGTAATCCCTATGAGTCCTCCGAGCCGCCGCGGCGCGCACTATGAGCGGTGGCTGGCGGACTATGCCCGACGCAGTTCCTCGCCGCCGGTGCCGGCGGCGACGGCGGTGCTGCTGCGCGAGTCGCCGGGCGGGATCCAGGTCTTGCTGCTGCGACGCAACCCCGATCTGCCGGTCATGGGCGGGGTGTGGGCCTTTCCCGGCGGCCGCGTGGATCCCCAGGACCGGGCTGCGGCCGACAATCCCGACGACCGCTACGAGGTGGCGCTCCTCACGGCGGTCCGGGAGACCACCGAGGAGACGGGCCTGCAACTGGACCCGCGCTCACTGGTGCGCTTCTCGCACTGGACGCCTCCGCCGGACTTCGACCATCAACTCGCCACCTGGTTCTTCCTGGCGCCGGCCCCGCCCGAGGCCGTGCAGGTGGACGGACGCGAGATCTCCGAGCACCTCTGGCTGTCGCCGGCCGAGGCGCTCCAGCGCCACACCGAGGCGGGCAGCACGTGGTTCCTGCCTCCCACGTTCGTGACCGTGCACGAACTCCAGGGCTTCGCCACCGTCAGCGACGCGCTGGCGGCGGCTCGGCGGCGCGAGCCGATGTTCTATGACACCCTCCGGGTCACCGCCGCTGACGGGGAGGGGGTGGCACTGTTTGCGGGCGACGCCGGCTTCGAGACCTCCGACCCGGACGTCCCCGGGGCCCGTCACCGGCTGTGGGCGACCGAGGGCCGTCCCTGGCGTCTGGAACGCAGCGGAGACAGCGGGCTCACCTAACATCCCGCCCATGAGTGCAACCGCTGCCGACCTCGCCGGCCTGACCGCCGACGAGGTGGCGCAGCGCGTCGCCGACGGGCGCGTCAACGACGTGCCCGACGCCCCGGTGCGCACCCTGGGCGAGATCATCCGGGCGAACGTCTTCACCCCCGTCAACGCCATCCTGCTGAGCCTGCTGGTCCTGATCCTGGTGGCTGGCGCGCCCGGTGACGCCCTGTTCGTGGGCGTGGTGGTCTCCAACAGCATCATCGGGATCACCCAGGAGCTGCGGGCCCGGCGCGAGCTGCGGCGGCTTGCCGTACTGTCCGAGCCGCGGGCCCGTGTGCGGCGCGACGGCGAGGTCACCGAGATCGAGGTGGGCGGGGTCGTGGCCGACGACCTGCTCGAGTTGACCTCCGGCGACCAGGTGGTGGTGGACGGCACGGTGCTCGACGCGGTGGGGCTGGAGGTGGACGAGTCACTGCTGACCGGTGAGTCCGACGCCATCAGCAAGGAGCAGGGAAACCGGGTGATGTCCGGCAGTTTCGTGGCCGCCGGCACCGGGGTCTACCGGGCGGAAGGCATCGGGGCCGCCTCCTACGCCGCCGAACTGAGCGAGGAGGCTCGCCGGTTCAGCCTCGTGGACTCCGAGCTGCGCCGAGGTGTGAACCAGATCCTGCGGGTACTGGTCTGGCTGATACCGCCGGCGAGCGCCCTGCTGCTGTGGCGGCTGCTGGGTGCCGAAGACCTCTGGCAAGAGGCACTTCGGGGCACCGTCGGGGCCGCCGTGGCGATGGTGCCCGACGGGCTGGTGCTGCTCACGTCACTGGCGTTCGTGGCCGGCGTGATCGCCCTGGCGCGCCGGCGTGCCCTGGCCAAGGAGTTGGCGGCGGTGGAGTTGCTGGCCCGGGTCGACACCCTCTGCCTGGACAAGACGGGCACGATCACCACCGGGGAGATCTCCTTCGAGTCACTGCAGCCGACAGGCGGCTGGGACGAAGCCGCGGCGACCGCCGCCCTCGGGGCGATGGCGGCCTCGGACCCGAGCCCCAATGCGACCACCGCGGCCGTGGCGTCGGCCTGCCCTGCGCCCGACGGCTGGGAACTCGTGACCGTGGAGCCGTTCTCATCGGCCCGCAAGTGGGCCTCCGCCGAGTTCGCCGCCCAGGGGCTCTTCTACTTCGGGGCACCCGACATTCTCCTCTCAGCGGCCGACGGCGAGGCCCGCGGCTGCGTCGAAGGCTGGGCGGAGGCCGGCCGCCGGGTGCTCCTGCTCAGCCGGGCGGACGGCGGTGCCGGCGGCAACGGCCTGGCGCCGGACCGATGCGCTGTGGCCGTCGTGGTGCTGGGTGACACGATCCGCCACGACGCTCCCGAGATCCTGGCCTACTTCCGAGACCAGGGCGTGGACCTGAAGGTCATCTCCGGGGACAACGCCGCCACCGTCTCCGCGGTCGCCCAGCGGGCCGGCGTGCCCGGCGCGGCGGCCTACGTGGACGCCCGCGAGCTGCCGACCGAGGCGGCCGAGTTGGGCGCCGCCATGGAGCGCAACGCCGTCTTCGGGCGGGTCACACCCCACCAGAAGCGCGCCATGGTGGGCGCCCTGCAGGCGGGCGGGCGGACGGTGGCGATGACCGGTGACGGCGTCAACGACGTGCTGGCGCTCAAGGACTCCGACATGGGCATCGCCATGGGGTCGGGCAGCGCCGCCAGCCGGGCCGTGGCCGAGTTGGTGGTGCTCGACGACTCCTTCGCCACGCTGCCCCGGGTCGTGGACGAGGGCCGCAAGGTCATCAACAACGTGGAGCGAGTCTCCAACCTGTTCATCGCCAAGGCCGCATACGCCCTGCTGATCACGGCCGCCATCGGGATCATGGGCGTGTCGTTCCCGTTCCTGCCCCGGCACCTCACCCTGATCGGCACGTTCAGTATCGGCGTGCCCGGCATCTTCCTGGCGCTGGCACCCAGCACCGAGCTGGTGCGGCCGGGATTCCTGCAGCGGGTGCTGCGCTTCTCGATACCGGCCGGAGCGGTGGCGGCGGCCTGCACGCTCGTCGTCTACGAGGTCGCCCGGAGGGCTTCGGAGGTCGCCCTGATCGAGGCGCGCACGGTGGCCACCATCACGCTGCTGGGTCTGGGCCTGGTCATCCTGGTGGTCACGAGCCGCCCCCTGCGGCCCTGGAAGATCGTCCTGGCCGGGGTGATGGGCCTGCTCTACGTCGTGGTGATGGTCGCCGGCGGGCTGCGCGACTACTTCGAGTTGGACATGCCGCCGGCCTGGCTGTGGGGGCCGGTGTGGGCTGCGATCGCCGTGGGGGGCGCGGCCATCGTAGCGTTGCCCCGGTTCGTGCACCGCCGACCGATCCGCAGTTCCGCTGACGACGATGCACGCGACGACGCTCCGGCCGCCGCCGGCGGCGCCTGAACCACGGAGGCACCCGTGCAGCACCCCGTTCCCGCCGCAGCCGGCTCGGCCGGCATGGTCTGCTCCATCGACCGGCGAGCCTCCGAGGCGGGCATCCGCATGCTGGCGAGCGGCGGGAACGCCGTGGACGCGGTCGTGGCGACGGCCGCGGTCCTCGCCGTCGTGGCACCCAACACGTGCGGGATGGGCGGCGACATGTTCGCCCTCGTCGGCACCGGCGAGGGCGCCCCGCTGTGCCTGAACGGTTCCGGGCGAGCACCCTCGGGGGCCTCTGCCGAGCAGCTGCGCGCCGACGGGCACGAGGCAATGCCCCGCCTGCATCACCCGGCCGCCGTCACAGTTCCGGGCTGCGTGGACGGCTGGCTGGCCCTGCACTCCCGGCTGGGAATCGTGAACCTCCCCGAGGTGCTCGGCGCGGCGCACGCCTACGCGGCCGACGGGTTCGCAGCCTCCGCCGATTTGGCCGATGCGGCCCCGGACGTGGCCACCTCGGCGGGCAACACCGACATTCCGGGTGACCTGCGGGCCGGCGACACGGTGCGGCGGCCGGGGTCGGCGCGGGCGCTGGAGGCTGTCGCCGCCGGTGGCCGGGAGGCCTTCTACGGCGGCGAGTTCGGCGAGGGGCTACTGGGGCTCGCCGGCGGGCTCTTCAGCACCGACGACCTGGCCACGCCCGTGGCGGACTGGGTTGAGCCCGCCACCGTCGGGGCCTGGGGCCACCGGATCTGGACCGTCCCGCCCAACTCCCAGGGCTACCTGATCCTGGCGGCCGCCGCCCTCGCACAGGAGCTGGACCTGCCCACCGACCCCGCCGACCCGGACTGGGCGCATTGGCTGATCGAGGCCGCCCGGGCGGTCGGCTCGTTCCGACCCGCGCGGCTCTCGGACGCCGCGGATGTGGAGGAACTGCTGGATCCGGACCACCTCGCCGACCTTCGCCGGCGTGTCCTAACCGGTGACACCCCCGTGACCCCGCTCGGCGGCGCCGGGGACACGACCTACCTGTGCGCAGCGGACGCCGACATGGCCGTGTCGCTCATCCAGTCCAACGCCATGGGATTCGGATCGCGCCTGGTCGCGGGCAGCACCGGAATCTTCCTGCACAACCGGGGGCTCGGCTTCAACCTGGATCCCGGGCATCCGGCCTGCTACGGGCCCGGGCGGCGACCGCCGCACACGCTCAGCCCGGCACTGGTGAGCACCCTCGACGGCCGCAACCGGGCCGTCCTGGGAACCATGGGCGGCGACGCCCAGCCTCAGGTGGTCCTGCAGATGCTGGCCCGGCTGCTGCACTGCGGCGAAACCCCGGCCGAGATCCTGGGCGCGGGCCGCTGGCTCCTGCTGGGCCCCGACGCCTTCGCAACGTGGACGCCGGGCTGGCGGCCACCGGTTGCGCTGGAGCCGCACGCCCCGACCGGCTGGGCCACCGGGCTGGCCGGCCGGGGACATGACGTCGTCGGGCTGGATCAGAACCCGAAGCTCTCCGGCCACGCCCACCTCATCGACGTGAGCCCCGACGGAACGCTCTCGGGTGCCGCCGAGCCTCGAACAGCGCTCGCCGCCGCCGTCGGCGTGTGACTGGCGCGGGCCGTCGGCAGGGCACCGCCGGGCTCTGCGGACCCGTCGGCGCCACGGCGGGTCGTAGCATCGGCTGATGCGGCGGATCGACGTCAAGAGGGTTCCCCCCGAGCCTCTGTTCGTCCTCGGCGGGGTATCGCAGTTCGTCGGTCAGGCAATGGCCATAGACCTCTTCGACGACCTTGCCCCGGGCGGGGTGGCGCTGCTGCGGGTGTTCGGTGCCGCACTCATGATCGTGGTCCTGCGGCGCTCCTGGAAGCGGCGCTGGACAGCTGCCGAACTGGGCTGGGCGTCGGTCTTCGGCATCGTCCTCGCCGCCATGAACCTGTCGATCTACTACTCCATCGAGGTCGTGCCGCTCGGCAACGCCGTCTCCATCGAGTTCCTCGGCCCGGTGGCTGTGGCCGCCTTCGGCACACGCAACCTGCGCTCGGGCGTCGCTCTGGCACTGGCGACCGCAGGAGTGGTGGTGCTGGCAGGCGTCGAGACCGACGGCACGTTGCGGGGCGTCTGGTTCGCGCTCCTGGCCGGCGCCTTCTGGGCGGGCTACATCGTTCTCGGCCATCGGGTGGCTCGCGGCGCCGCCTGGGTGGACGGGCTGGGCGTGGGCATGCTCGCGGGCGCCCTGGCCATCAGCCCGTTCGGGATCCCCCACGTGCCGACCGCCGTGAGGGAGCCGGCACTGCTGGGGCTCGCCTTCACCATCGGGCTGCTGTCGAACGTGATCCCCTACGGCATCGACCAGTGGGCGATGCGGCGCCTGAACCGGCATCGCTTCGCGCTGCTCCAGGCGCTCCAGCCTGTGACGGCCGCAGCGGTCGGGTTCCTGCTGCTTTCCCAGGCTCCGAGCGCCCGAGAGTTCGTCGGCATCGGGCTGGTGATCGTGGCCATCTTCCTCAGCCGCTCCGGCGAGCGGACCGCAGCCGCCCCCGGCTAGAAACGAAAGGAACATCATGACCACCATCACCGGCGCCACCGTCACCGACCTGCGGTTCCCGACGAGCCGTCACCTCGACGGCTCCGACGCCATGAACCCCGATCCGGACTATTCGGCGGCCTACCTGCGCCTGGCCACCGCGGAGCCCGAGCTGGCGGGCCACGGCTTCGTGTTCACCATCGGGCGGGGCAACGACATCCAGGCTGACGCCGTAAGGGCCGTGGCTGAGCGCTTGGTCGGGCGCGATGTCGACGGGCTCGTGGAGGATCCCGGTGCCGTCAACCGAGAGCTCACTTGGGACAGCCAGCTGCGCTGGCTCGGGCCCGACAAGGGCGTGATGCACATGGCCATCGGAGCGGTCATGAGTGCGGTCTGGGACCTGCGGGCTCGCCGGGAGGGGCGGCCGCTGTGGGCGACGCTGGCGGCGCTGGAGCCGGCCGAGATCGTCGACCTCGTGGACTGGACCTACATCGCCGACTTCCTGGATCCGGGGCGGGCGCGGGAGATCCTGGAGGATCGCCGGCCCGAGCGGGACGCTCGGATCGCCGGGTTGCGGCAGGGCGGCCTGGCCGCCTATGCCACCACGCCGGGCTGGCTGGGCTACAGCGACGAGAAGCTCGTACGGCTCTGCCGGGAGGCGGTGGCGGACGGGTTCGCGACCATCAAGTTGAAGGTCGGCGCGGATACCGGCGACGACCGGCGGCGTCTGAGGTTGGCCCGGGAGGCGGTCGGGTCCGACGTGGCGATCGCCGTCGACGCCAACCAGCGCTGGAGCGTGCCGGAGGCCATCGCCGCCATCGGCGAACTGCGAGAGTTCGACCTTCGCTGGGTGGAGGAACCCACACATCCCGACGACGTCGTGGGCCACGCCACCATCGCCGAGGCCGTGCGCCCTGTGCCCATCGCCACCGGGGAGATGCTGGCCAGCCCCACCCTCGCCAAGCAGCTGCTGCAGCTCGGCGGTGTGCAGATCCTGCAGATCGACGCCACGCGCATGGGCGGGCCACACGACCTGCTGGCGGCAACCTTGATGGCGGCGCACGCGGGCGTGGAGGTCATCCCCCACGCCGGCGGGGTGGCACTGTGCGAGGCCGTCC
The DNA here is from genome assembly GCA_028824415.1 of bacterium. Taxonomy (GTDB): domain Bacteria; phylum Actinomycetota; class Acidimicrobiia; order Acidimicrobiales; family CATQHL01; genus VXNF01. Next base: position 26,281 of record JAPPDX010000073.1, read on the forward strand.
AGCACATCGCCTTCTTCAACGCCATCTGTGTCGCCGCCGATGCCGGCGGGCTGTCACTCGAGTATGTCGACCACCTGCACGAGCACCTGACCGATCCTGTGGAGGTCAGCAACGGCCGCTACGCGCTACCCAGCCGTCCAGGCGCCAGCACAGAGTTCCAGCCCGGCACCGAACTGACCTTCGGCTATCCCGACGGCACCGAGTGGAGGGGCTGAGCCGCCAGGTCGATCCTCAGGAGGCACGACCGAGGAGCAGGGCAGGATGAACGGGCACCTCTTAGTCCCGGCTGATTGGCCGAGCCCTGTCGCACCCCCCCACCTAGGCTCCCCGGCGGGAGGTAGCCATGGAAATCGCACTCATCGTCGTCGCACTCGTGGCGCTCGCCGCGGTCCTCGTGCTGGTTCGGGTCATCCGCCAACGTGACGAGGCCGCTCGCGAACGTGATGAGGCCGACCGACAACTCGGCAATCTCCGGGTCGAGCACGAGGCCCGCTCCGCGGAGATCGCCAAGGCCCGCGAGGATCTAGACACGTACTTCAAGGGCATGGCGGCCGATGTGCTCCAAGCGAACAGCCAGGCGTTTCTCGCACAGGCCAAGGAGCAGCTCGCCGGCCAATCGAAGCTGAGCGAGGCCGACCTCGAGAAGCGCCAGCAGGCCATCGACGCGCTGATCAAACCGGTCCGCGAGAACCTCGAGAAGTTCGAGAAGCGAGTCAACGAGATCGAAGAGAAGCGGCAGGGCGCCTACGAGGGACTGAGAACGGAAGTCGGCCGTCTGCAGAAGGCAACAGGCAACCTGGGCGAGGCCCTTCGCTCCTCACAGATGCGCGGCCATTGGGGGGAGCAGCAACTTCGGAACGTGCTCGAACTGGCCGGCATGAGCGAGCGCATCGACTTCTTCGAGCAGCTCACCGTCGGCAGCGGTGACAGCACGGGTCGACCCGATGCGGTCGTCAGGGTCCCCGGTGGGGCCCAAGTGGTGATCGACGCCAAGACCCCCCTGGACTCCTATCTCGAAGCCCACAACACGAGCGACGACGAGCGGCGCCAGCAAGAACTGCTCCAGGCGCACGCAGGTTCGCTGCTGGGCCACGCCAGAGCGCTCGGCGGCCGGAACTATGACGCGGCGGTCGACGGCTCCCCGGACTTCGTGGTCATGTTCGTCCCGGCGGATCCGATCCTGGACTCGGCAATGGACGTCCAGCCCACGCTCTGGCAGGACGCCTGGGAGAGGCACCAGGTCCTCATCGCCACCCCCGGCCTACTGCTGGCGTTCCTGAAGACCGTGGCGCTGGCCTGGAAGGAGCAGTCGCTTCAGGAGAACGCCAGGCAGATCGCGGACGCCAGCAAGGAACTGTACGACCGCCTGCGCATCTACCTCGACCACGTCGCCAAGATGGGTCGCGGCTTGGAGCAAGCGGTCAACTCCTACAACGCCGGCATCGGCTCCCTCGACGGACGCGTCCTGCCTCAGGCGCGCCGGCTGGAGGACTTGGATGCCGCCACCGCAAAGAAGATCGCCGGACCGCTTCCAGTCGAGGGCGTCGTGCGCCACCTCTCAGCTCCCGAACTGACCGAGACAGCCGCAGACCTCGACTAGCGAACAGCGAGCCGCCGGTCACGCCGCGGACTGACGGCTCACGGTCAGCGGGGCGGGCCGACCCGGGCCGTGCTCGTGCGGGCCCGAAATGCGCAGAGGTCCCGGGATCGCGATCCGACGCGGACCCGTGGCGTACTTCCGACCGCGGCCAAAGGTCAGCTGGTCTCCCAGTATCGACCTGCCCAACGAGCACGACGCGTATCGGCGACCAGATTGGTGGCCTGGCGGGCGTCGTGTCCGCCAGGGATCGGTCCGGGCGAGCAATGCCGTGCAGGGCCACGCCTCCATATCACCTTCCGCTGGGGCGGCGACTTCGTGGGATGGCTCACCCAGGACCGACGACGCAAGTGTGACGTTGGTCACATCTGACTGTCGCTCGGGTGGGGGCGCTCGACGGGAACTGGCATAGCCCCCTGACCTGGGGTTTGATAAGGCTGCGGGTCCGGACTCTGGGCCGGTCTCTCCTACTTCCACCGATACTCGAACTTATGTTGATATTCTGTCTTATAGCGACTATACTATACAGAGAAGCAATTAAGAGGTCCGGGGTGGTGGGTGGGCCGGGAAGCTTCCACAAGGGGGTGTCGGGTAGATGGACAATGATTCGCAGCGCAGCGACCGGGCCGACTCCGAGCCGGCGCACGCCGATCGGATCGCCGAGTGGGCTGCCCTGGGCGAGTGGTTGGAGTCTCCGCCGCTGTGGCACAAGGTCGACCTGGAGGTGTTGCAGGAGCGGTTGGGGTTCATGGGCCGGGCGCGGGCGTGCCTGGCCGCGGCGCAAGCTGACGTCATCGCGGAGATCTCCCGGCGGGAGGGCGACGCTGTCGCCGAGGAGACGGTGCGGCGCACCCAGAAGCGTTCCCGTGCCGGTGCCCGCAAGGCCGTCAAGACCGCCGCGCAGCTGGAGTGGGCACCCGATGTGGCCGACAAGCTCGCCGACGGCGCCATTACCCCCGAAGCGGCAGGTTTGATCCTGGATGCCGCTGGTGAGACGCCGGTGGACCACGACACTCTCCTGCGGGCTGCTGAAGAGGAGCCCGACGATCTGTTCCGCCGCACTCTCAAAGAACACGTCAACGAGCGCACCAGCCAAGAGGAACTCGAGGCACGGCGCGCCCGTCAGCGGCGCCGGCGCCGCGCTTCGATCAGCGAACAGGACGACGGCATGTTCCACCTCTTCGCGCAGCTCGACCCGCTCACCGGCAACCGGGTCCGCAACGCCCTGCTGGCCAAGACCGACCAGCTGTTCCGCAACGAAGATTCCAAGGATCGCCCGACGTCCCCGCAGCGTTTCGCGGACGCCCTCACCGACCTCGTCTGCGCCGGCGCCGACACCGGCCTCGGCACCGGCGACGGCAACGGCGCGCCGGCCGGGGTGGAGTTGATCGTGCTCGCCGATTACGACCAGGTATGCGACGAGATCACCAACGCCCGCCTCGCCGACGACACGCGCCTCACCGAGGCCGAGGCCCTTGCTTTGGCGTGTGACGCCAAGATCTTGCCGGGCATCTTCAACAAGCACACCGGCGACGCCGTGTTGGGCCGCTCCAAGCGCAAGATCCCTCCGTGGCTGCGCAAGCAACTCATCGCCCGCGACGGCAGCTGCATCGGCTGCGGCGCCCATCACAAGATCTGCCAGGTCCACCACATCCGCCACTGGAAACACGGCGGCGCAACCACCCTGGAGAACACCTGCCTGGTGTGCTGGCGCTGCCACCACGTCCGCCTCCACCACAACGGCGAACAAGTCACCCGCCACCCCGGAGGCAAAATCACAATCGGCCCGCCAACCAACACCGCCGGCGCCGAACGGTCCTCGCGCCCGCCACCACACGGTCGGCACCGAGCCCACCCCCACCCTGACGGCGCCCCGACGGCACCCGGCCGCCGCGCCACGCCCACCGAGTCGTGTCACCAACCTCCCCTCCCAACCCCCATCCCCAGCCGGTGCTGAGACTCCTCCTCGCTCGGAAGCGGCGTTCACTCCGCGGCCCACTGGTGGCGGGCGGCCTCGAAGGCGGCCAGGGTTCGTTCGCGGGCCTCGGCGTGGTCGACGATCGGCGTGGGGTAGCCGGGTGTCTGGGCCGCCAACTGCAGCGGGCCGAGCGTCCAGGGCGTGTGGATCTCTTTGCTCGACAGGTCGGCCAGTTCGGGCACCCAGCGGCGGATGTAGTCGCCGGCAGGATCGAAGCGCTGCGACTGCCGCACCGGGTTGAAGATGCGGAAGTAAGGCGCCGCGTCGGCGCCGGTCCCAGCGACCCATTGCCAGTTCCCAACATTCTGGGCGACGTCACCGTCGAGGAGCAGGCGCCGCATGTGGCGCTCGCCGAGGCGCCAGTCCACCAGCAGGTCCTTCACCAGGAACGAGGCGACCACCATCCGCACCCGGTTGTGGATCCATCCCTCGGCACGCAACTGGCGCATCCCGGCGTCCACGAGCGGGTAGCCGGTCCTCCCCTGCTGCCACGCGGCGAATCCCTCCGGGTCGTGGCGCCAGCGGACATCCCGGTACTCGGGCCGCAACGCCGTCGAGGCGGTTTCGGGCCGGGCCACCATGACCTGCGCCCAGAAGTCCCGCCAGGCCACCTGCCGCACGAACGCCGCCCGCCCCGGAGACTCTCCGGCCAGAGCCTCGACGACCCGCCGCGGCGAGATCGTCCCCCACTTCAGGTCGACCGAGAGCTTGGACGTGATGTCCAGGTCCGGCCGGTCTCGCTCCTCCGCGTAGCGGTCCACCTGATCGGCGAACGCGGCCAGCCGGCGCTCGGCCGCCTCCTCGCCGGCCTCGAGCGGCGGCGCATCGGCAGCAGGCAGGTCTGCGCCCGGGTCAGCGGCCAGCTCAGCGCTGCCGGAGTTCGGCCAGGGCTCCGGCGCCAGCGCCGACCACGCCCGGAAATATGGCGTGAACACCGTGTAGCCGGTGCCGGTACGGCTGCGCACCGACCCCGGCGCGTGAAAGAAGCATCCATCGGTCCAGCGCACCGGCAGTTGCGCGCTCGCGGCCTCGTCGCGCCTCGCGGCGTAAGGGCTCACGTCGCGGTTGGCGAAGACCGCCTGGGCGCCGGTCTGCCGGACGAGCTCCGTGAGAGTCTCCACCGGCTCGCCCCGGCCCACCCAGAGCCGCCCACCGCGGGCCGCGAGGACGCTGTCGAGCGACCGCAGGTTGCCCGCCAGCACCGCCCGGCGCCGTGGGTAGCAGCGATCCCACAGCTGCGGGTCCACCACGAAAGCGGCGATCACCCGGTCGCAGGCCGCCGTGGCCGCCGACCACGCCGGGTTGTCGGCCAGCCGCAGATCCCTGCGGAACCAGACGATGCCGACGTTCACGTTCCCGACCCGCCCAGCTCCGGTGAACGACGCCCCGGGCGCCGGTCGCCCCCGCCGGCCCGATCACACCCCTGCGGTGGGACTGAGCAGGCGGGAATCCTCGTGGGCGTCCAGGTCGCCGAAGGGCCGGTCGCCCCTACGGGCCCGTTCACTCCCCTGCGGCGGGGCTGAGCAGGCGGTAGCCCTCGTGCGCGTCGAGGTCGCCGAAGGGCAGCACGTGCAGTGTCGGGGTGGTGACGCCGTTGGCGACGTAGGTGGCGATGCGGGCCCGGCACTCGGCGGGCGATCCGTTGATGATGATGTCGTCCACGAGTTCGTCGGGGATCTGCTTCAGGGCGCCTCTCCGATCGCCGGTGTCCCAGTGCTCCCAGAACGGCGCCAGCATCGCCTCTCGCCCCAGCCACACCTGGAACGCCCGGTAGACGGCCACCGAGACGTAGCCGGCCAGCATCCGCTTGGCCGCGGGCAGCACCGCCGCGCGATCGGGGTTCGGGCACACGAAAAGGCGCGCCACGATCTCCGCATCCGGCGCGATCTCGCGCACTATCCCGGTTACCCGCAACGCGTCGGTCGCCGACAGCCAGTTGATGATGGCGCCGTCGGCCTCCCGCGCCGCCAAGCGCAGCATCTGCGGCCGCAAGGCGGCCAGCAGCAGCGGAACCGGCGGGTCGGGCGGCTCGCCGACGGTGAGGCGGAAACCCTTCACCTCGAAGGTGTCGTAGGTGGCGGTGACCTTCTCCCCCGACAGCGCAGCCCGCAGGAAGCGCAGGGTGTCGCGCGCCCGGCGGTACGGCTCGGCGAACGGGACGCTGTTCCAGCGCTCCACGATCACGTCCGAGGAGGTCCCGATGCCGAGCGCGAAGCGGCCGGGTGCGGCCTGGGCCAGCGCCGCCGCCGACTGAGCCAGCGTGGCCGGGCCCCGGGTGTAGATCGGGATGATGGCCGTGCCGAGGCGGACCTCGGGCTCCCAGGCCGCCGCCAAGGCCAGCGGGGTGAACCCGTCGACGCCGGACGACTCGGCCGACCAAAGGTCGGTGTAGCCCCACGACACCAGCTCGCGGATCCGCTCGCGGTGGGTGCCCAGCGGGCCGCCCAGCGGCACCGACACGCCCAGGGGCGGTCGCATCGCGGCCTGTACGGTCACCGGACGCTCACAGCCACCGGAAGACCAGGGAGTCGCGGCGCTGTGCCCACTCCTCAGCGGTGATGGCAAACCGTTCGTGGTCCTCCCAGCAGCCGTTGATCTCCAGGAAGCGCAGCGCCACGCCCTCCGAGCGCAATGCCAGCTTCTCCACCACGCGCCGGCTGCGCTGGTTGCGCGGCACGATGGCGATCTCCACTCGGTGCATGCCGAGTTCCTCGAAGACGAACCGGAAGCCGGCAATCACCGACTCGGGGATGTAGCCATTGCCGGCGTGACGCTGATCGATCCAGTAGCCGATGTGGCAGGACTGGAACGGGCCCCTGGTCACACCGGCGACGTTCATCTCTCCCACCAGCGTCCCCTCCACGAACACGCCGAAGCCGTAGCCGGTGCCGAGGTGGCGCTCCCGGTCGCGCGCCCCGCAGCGGGCCGCGAAGGCGGACCGGCTCACGTCGGGGTCGGGCGCTCCGTTCGGCAGAGCCGGCTCCCACTGGGTGAGCCAGGAACCGTTGTGGCCCCGCACCTCGCGCCACTGAGCGAAATCGCCCGGCACGAGCGGTCGGAGGCGCACGCGGCGACCGGCCAGCACCGGCGGAGAGTCGCTCGAGGCGAGAGCCCTGCGCATTCGTTCGGGGACCCTAGCCAGCATCATCGGTCCCCCGCTGCCCCCGCCCGCAGGAGGACGACTCCTGCTCGCCGGCGAGCAGGCTCTGGACCAGCCCGTCCAGCAAGTCGGTCTCGGAGACGAGGCAGGTGTCGAAGCCGAAGAAGCGCATGATCTTCACGAGTACGCACATGCCGGCGACGATCACGTCGGCCCGGTCGGCGTGCAGACCCGGGTTGGAGATCCGCTGGTCGTGGTCCTCGGTCGCCAGTGTCCGGAACACGTCCTCGGCGGCGGCGCGGGTCAACTCGAAGTGATGGATCCTGTCGGGGTCATACGGCTCGAGGCCCAACTCCACGGCTGCCGCGCTCGTCACCGTGCCGGACACGCCGATGAAGCGGGCCGTCCGGTGCACGTCGGGGATGGCGATCAGCACGTCCTCGAGGTGTGCCTCGGTCACCGACAGGCAGGCGTGCAACTCCTCGGGCCGGGGCGGGTCGTGCCGGATGTATTGCTCGGTGAGCCGCACGCAGCCCACGTCCGCCGAGAGCACGCCCTCGCAGCGATCGGCGCCGAAGGCGAACTCGGTGGACCCGCCGCCGATGTCGGCCACGAGGAATGGGCCGCTGTTGGGATCCAGCCCGGCGGTGGCGCCGGCGAAGCCCAAACGACCCTCCGTGTCGCCGTCCAGCAACTCGGGGCGGGTTCCCAGCACGGCAGCGGCGGCGGCGAAGAACTCCTCGGCGTTGCGTGCGTCGCGGGCCGCGGAGGTGGCTGTGGCGCGCACCGCCTCGACCCCCAACCCGTCCATGATCCGGCGATAGTCCTCGAGGACGGCGACCGTTCGCCCGATCGCCTCGCGGTCGAGGAACCCGGACGCGTCGACACCCTGACCGAGGCAGGTGACGATCGTGCGCCGCTCCAGGGTGTCGACCCCGTCACGGCTGACGAGCAGGCGCGTGGAGTTGGTGCCGCAGTCGACCGCGGCCACCACCCGGCCGACGGGCCCGGTCACGACGTCGACGGCCCGGGAGATGGAAGATCCGAAGTGAGCTGGTCGGCCACCCACTCCCCGACGGGATCCTCACCGCCGGCCAGGTGCCAGGCGTAGTGGGCATGCAGGCACTTGACTCCCCGGCGGGTCCCGCCGACCCCGCCCGCCGGCCGCGGCCCGCTGTGATCGGCCGGCAGCGCGCCATCCCGCTCGGCCGCGTAGCGGGCATGGGCGGTCGCCAACACGGTGCCGTCGACCGCGGCCTCGGCCTGACGCACGCCACCCCTGGACTCCAGCCGGCTGACCGCGAGGCAGTCCGAGACCGACACCAGCCAGTAGCGCGTCGGCATCGGGGTCCCGTCATCCAGCAGGGGGTCATTGCGAATCACGCGCGGGCTTCCGTCGGGGTTCCGCACCCACACCCGGAACCCACCCTGCGGCTGGCGACCGAGCAGTTCGGCCACCTCCGCCCAGTCACGCAGCGAAACACCATCGCCGCCGGCGGCCCACGGTTCGGTGCCCAGTTCCGGACCGCCGCCCCCCGGGTCGTCGGTACGGGAGCCGCGATCGGCGCCGGCCAGAGCCGCCTCGGGCTCGGTCAGGCCGGCTGCGTCCGCCCAAGCCCTAAAGGACGTCCCCCTGATGCCACCAGGCGCCGTCACGCTGCCCCCGAACCCCGCTGCGAACCGGCGTACCGGAAGTCGTGTCCTGGGCGAGTCGGAGAGACCAGAGGGCCTACGCGGCGCTGCGTCGACCGGAGAGCGGCTTCAGGACGAAATCCACGAGCCTCTTGAGGAGCAGTCCGAGCGCGAGTACCGGAGCGATGATCGGCGAGAGGATGCGGAGCCTCTTCGGCACGGCCGCCAGCAGGTCAACGGCTTCGGGCTCGGCCGCCGCGCCCGCATCCGCCGCGCCGTCGCCTCCCTCGTCGGCGGGCTCCTCGCCCGCATCGGCTTCGGCGGACTCGCTCAGCATCTCCTCGAGGTTGTCCACGAACTGCCCCATCAGCTTGGCGCTCACGTCGCCGAGCACGCCGCGCCCGAACTGCGCCACCTTGCCGCTGATCTTCAGATCGGTCGTGACCTCCACCTTGGTGCTGGCATCGGTGGCGGCCTCCATCAGGGCCGTGATGTCCGCGGCGGCGTTTCCCGCGCCTCGCGTATCGCGGCCCTCGGCCCGGATCACGATGCGCAACTCGTCGCGGTTCATCTCGACCATGGTGGCCTTGCCGCGATACTCCGCCGAGATGGGGCCGACCTTGACCTTCACAGCCCCCCTGAACTCGTCGCCGTCCACCTCGTCGAGACGGGCGCCCGGCAGGCAGGGCGCGATCAACTCGGGATTGGTGAGAACCTCCCAGGCCCGATCCACGCCGACACTCACCTCGAAGTCGCTCTTCAGTTCCATGGGTCACACCTCCTGCGCCACCCGGCGGCGCCCGTCACACGCGGCGCCGCCGGCCGCTCCGGGGCCGCTGCGCCGTGACCGGCAACGTTACCGCCGTTGCCTGCGGGACCGCATCCCGCCCCGAGGCCGCCGGGTAGCCTCCAGGCGAGCGACCTCTCGCTGCGCCGTGAGGCGGAGGAGGTGATCGGCGATGGCTCGTGTGGACCAGGCCCACCCGGGAAACCAGCGCGGTCCCTGGTTCGTGGACACCCGCTGCATCCGCTGTGACGCCGCCCGTCACTGGGCGCCCGGGCTGATCGAGGCGGATACCCAGGGCCTGTCCTTCGTGGCACGCCAGCCGGAGAATCCCGCCGAGGAGGCTCAACTCTGGCGGGCGGCTGTGGCCTGCCCGACGCAATCGATCGGCACCACCGAGGCCCGCCGCCCGGCGCAGCCGGCGTTCCCGTTCGAACTCACCGGTGGCGTCCACGCGCTGGGCCACAACGCCCGCTCGTCCTTCGGGGCGCACTCCTACCTCACGGTTCGACCCGACGGGAACCTGATGATCGACTCGCCGCGGTTCACCCGGCAGTTGGCTGAGAGGATCGACGACCTCGGAGGCCTCCGCCATGTGCTGCTGACCCACCGCGACGACGTCGCCGACGCCGACCGCTGGGCCGACCGCTTCGGGGCCGACGTCTGGATTCACAAGGCCGACGCCGACGCGGCTCCGTACGCCACGGTCATCCTCGGCGACGAACCCGTCACGATCTCGCCCGGGGTCACCGCCGTCCACGCGCCGGGCCACACCGCTGGGCACGTCGTGTTCCACGTCGAAGACAGACTGCTTTTCACCGGTGACACGCTGCACTGGAACCACCGGCGCGGCGAGCTGGACGTGTTCCCCAGCGTGACCTTCCACTCCTGGGACGCCCTGGCGGACACGATGGACCGCCTCGCCGGCATGCGGATGGAATGGATCCTCCCTGGCCACGGCAAGTGGCACAACGTCGGAGTGGACACCTGGAGGGATCAGATGGCCCGACTCGGCCCGGCCATGCGCTCAATCGGCCAGGAGGCCTGGGCGGAGCGGGCGGACACGGCCTACGACTGGTTCTGAACTGCGGGCTCTCTGATCACGCCACCCGTGATCCTGCCGCTCTGAATTGACGCCGGGGTGTCACATCGCTCTCGTAGGGTGGCCGACGTGGAGGGAGTCCAGGTTGCAGCCGATCCGGAAGCCGTCGATCTCGCCGGAGAGCACAACTGGGTGCTGCACGCTGACAACGCCGACGTCCTCCCACGCCTTCCCGACGGCGCCTTCCGGCTGATCTACATCGACCCCCCGTTCAACAGCGGCAGGACCCAGCGACGAGAGGAACTGGCGACGGTCCGCAGTCCCGACGGCGATCGAGTCGGCTTCGGCGGCCGGCGCTATTGCACCGTCTCGGTCGGGGCCACGTCCTACGCCGACATCTTCGACGACTACCTGGGGTTCATCGGCCCTCGACTCGAGCAGGCCCACCGCCTGCTCACCGCCGACGGCACTCTCTACTTCCACATCGACTACCGCGAGGCCCACTACTGCAAGGTCCTGCTGGACCAGATCTTCGGGCGGGAGTGCTTCGTCAACGAGATCATCTGGGCCTACGACT
>JAPPDX010000031.1 GCA_028824415.1 bacterium
GCCACGCCGACTACATCAAGAACATGATCACCGGCGCCGCCCAGGTGGACGGGGCCATCCTGGTGGTCTCCGCCGCGGATGGCCCGATGCCGCAGACCCGCGAGCACGTGCTGCTGGCCCGCCAGGTGGGCGTGCCTCGCATCCTCGTGGCGCTGAACAAGGTCGACGCCGTCGACGACCCGGAACTGCTGGAGCTCGTCGAGCTGGAGGTGCGCGAGCTGCTCGACGAGTACGGCTTCCCCGGCGACGACACGCCGGTCATGCCGGTCTCGGCGCTCAAGGCGCTGGACGGCGACACCGAGGCGGCGGACCAGGTCGTGGCGCTGATGGAGGCGGTCGACAGCTACGTGCCCGAGCCGGTGCGCGACGTGGACAAGCCGTTCCTGCTGCCCATCGAGGACGTGTTCTCCATCACGGGCCGCGGCACGGTCGTCACCGGCCGCGTCGAGCAGGGGATCGTCAACACCGGCGACAACGTGGAGATCGTCGGCATCAAGGAGACCCGCAAGACGGTCTGCACCGGGGTGGAGATGTTCCGCAAGATCCTCGACGAGGGTCGCGCCGGCGACAACATCGGCGCGCTGCTACGCGGCGTGGGCAAGGAAGAGGTGCAGCGCGGCCAAGTGCTGGCGGCTCCGGCCTCCATCACCCCGCACACCCACTTCGAGGCCGAGGTCTACGTGCTGACCAAGGCCGAGGGCGGCCGTCACAAGCCGTTCTTCGACGGCTACCGGCCCCAGTTCTACTTCCGCACCACCGACGTCACCGGCTCCATCTCGCTCCCCGAGGGCATCGAGATGTGCATGCCGGGCGACAACACCCGGATGACCGTCGAGTTGATCGCCCCCATCGCCATGGACGAGGGTCTGCGGTTCGCGATCCGCGAGGGCGGGCGCACCGTGGGTGCTGGCGCCGTCACGAAGATCCTGAAGTAGCCGGCCGTGGCCATGGGGCAGAAGATCCGGATCCGCCTGAAGGCGTACGACCACGAGGTCGTGGATCAGTCGGCGCGCAAGATCGTGCAGACGGTGAAGCGCACCCAGGCCGACGTGCGCGGGCCGGTGCCTCTGCCCACCGAGCGGCACCGTGTGACGGTGATCCGCTCACCCCACAAGGACAAGGACAGCCGTGAGCATTTCGAGATGCGCATTCACAAGCGGCTGCTGGACATTGTGAACTCCTCGGCGAAGACGGTGGACTCGTTGCAGCGCATCGACCTGCCCGCCGGGGTGGACATCGAGATCAAGATCCTCTGAGGCCCTGCGCCCATCTCGTCATTCCGGCGCAGAGCCGGAATCCGGATTGGGCGTCCGGGCGGGGCTACCGGTGGCACTCCGGCCGCCTCGGAACGTCCGCCTACGGTGCCTCCGGCATCCTCTCCCTCGGCCGGCGGCCGGTTGCCGTCCCGCGGGCTCCGGGGCGCCGGAGAACCGCCCGGGCCACGACCAGCGCCACCCCGCAGGCCGTCGCACCAAACCCGAAGGCGGCTGGGATGCCGCCGAACCACTGGGCCACCCCGCCGGCCAGGAAGCCGCCGGCGCCGAAGGCCAGGTCGAACGACATGCTGAATGTGCCGACGGCTTGGCCGCGCTCGGCGGGCGGAGCGGTCTCGACAACCAGGGTGAGCAGCGCCGGGAAGATGAAAGCGTGCCCGCAGGCCATGATGATGGTCCCGAGATAGGCGCCGGTCGGGGTCGGCCAGGTGGCCAGCACGGTGAGTCCCACCGCAGAGGCGCTGAGGGCGATGCTGGTGGTGGTCCGGGCGCCCATCCGGTCGTGCAGACGCGCCGTGAGCACGCGCAACGTGAAGGCTCCCGCGGCCCACAGAATGAACATGTCGCCGGCGCGGGCGATACCCACCTCGGTGGCCCAGAGGGCCGCGAACGTCATGAAGCTCGCAAACCCCATCAGCCCGATGACCAGCACGAGGCCTGGAGCACGCGCCGCCGGGTGCAGGAGCGGCTTCGGCCAGAACCGCACGCCGGGGGGTGTGACCTGGCGATTCGGCGGTACGCGCAGCGACAGCACGCCGGCGACGGCACAGAGGCCCGTGGCGACGAGCCACACCACGTCGAACGAGAGCCGCTTGATGAGCCATTCGGCAAGCACCGGCCCGAGGGCCACCGCGACGTAGGCCACGGCGGAGAAGTACGACGTCGCCTCGCCCCGGCGCTCGTCCGGCGCCAGATCCTGCATGGCCGCCGTCGCCCCGACGAAGAAAGCGGCGTCGGCGACGCCGGTGAGCAGGCGGAACCCCAGGACGGCGGCCACGCTGTGAGCCGCCAGGAGCCCCAGGATGCTCACCGAGGCAACGGCGCAGCCGAGGATGAGCACCCACCGGCGGCCCTTGCGGTCCGTGAGGGTTCCAGCGGGCAGCCGTAGCAGGGCCGCGGCGAGACCGGCCATGCCAATGGCGGCGCCCACGCCGGAATCCGTCCCTCCCAGCGCCGTGCGGACATACCGGGGGATGGCCTCGAGCATCATGCCCGTGCCGAGGAAGTACCAGAGACACGCCATCAGCAGGGCGGCGAACATCGGTGTGATCAGCCGCTCGCTCGCGGGCCGCTCCGTCACGCGGTGAGTATGGCGTGAACCTCGCCGGGGCCGTGGACTCCGATGACGAGCGTGCTCTCGATGTCGGCCGAGCGGGAAGGTCCGGTGACGGCGACCAGTTGGCTCGGAGGATCCCCGATGCCGCGCAGGAAGTCTCCGAGCGTGTCCACCACGGAGTCGGCGTCGACGACGAAGATGCACGCCGGAGGCAGCAGGCTCGCCGCCCGCCCTTGATTGTCGTCGGCCCGTAGGAACACGGTGCCGGTCTGTGCCGCGGCTGCGACGGCCCGCACCACGCCGACCGCGGCCCCCGCGGCGGCCTGCGACCCGCAGTCAGGCCAAGTGAGATCGGCGGCCACGTCGATACCGGGGCCGGCCAGCAGCGGCCCGTCCCGGCCGGCGGCGTAGGCGGCGACCGCTGCCGGGAGATCCTCGGCGGGGACCCGTTCGGCGGTGCCGCCGAGAGCGGTCCAGGACTCGATGAACCCACTCGGGCCGCGGCGGTCGGAGGCGAACCGCGGCGGCGGTGTTGCGGCCGTGTCTCCGGTGCCGGTCGCCCGCAGGCGCCCCAGGAACTCCTCGCGGGTGGTGCCGGCGGTCACGGCAGCTCCCGACCGCGCCACCAGGCTCCCAGCCAGCCGACGTTCGGCAGGTAACGCATCCTGGCCAGCACGGGCAGGCCGCCACGAGCGACGATCACCATGACCCGGAAGATCCAGCGCCTCGACCACGCCTGGGACCACAACCAGAAGCCCGCCCGCCGCAAGCGCGAGGCGTCGGTGCGGGCATCCCGGTGGCGCAGGTGCAGCAGCAGGTCGTGCAGCGGGATGCGCACCGGACAGATCTCTGTGCAGGCTCCGCACAGGGAGGAGGCCTCCGGCAGCTCGCGAGCCGCCGGATCGTCGGGTCTCAGGAGCGGCGTCAGCACCGCGCCGATCGGGCCGCTGTAGACCGAGTCGTAGGCGTGGCCCCCGACCTGGCGGTAGACCGGGCACACGTTCAGGCAGGCGCCGCAGCGGATGCAGTGCAGAGCCGGCGAGAATCGGGTCCCGAGCGCCGCGCTGCGCCCACCGTCGAGCACCACCACGTGCAACTCCTCGGGGCCGTCGATCTCGCCGTCTCGCCGCGGGCCGGTGATGATGTTCGTGTACACCGTGAGTGCCTGGCCGGTGGCGG
>JAPPDX010000120.1 GCA_028824415.1 bacterium
CCGCGCGGCGGCCGAACCGCTGGCTCAGCGCCTGGAACTCGACCTGGGGAACCTCGCCTCGGGCATCGTGGAGGTCGTCGACCAGAACATGGCCGCCTCGGCGCGCATGCACGCCGTGGAGCGGGGCGTGGACCTGCGCGGCGTCACGCTGCTGGCCTTCGGCGGTGCCGGTCCCGTGCACGCCTGCCGGGTGGCCGAGTTGGTGGAGTCCTCCCGCGTGGTGTTCCCGGTGCACGCCAGCGTGCTGTCGGCGTTCGGGACACTGGTCACGCCGGTGCGCATCGACCTGGCCCGCAGCCTGCTGCGGCCGCTGACCGAATTGCGCAGCGACGAGACCGGGCAGTTGCTGGAGTCCATGCGCAACGAGGGGCGGCGCGTTCTGGCCGGAGCGGGGGTTCCGGCCGCTCAGGTCCGCTTCCGCTACGGCATCGACGTCCGTTATCGGGGCCAGGGGAACGAGATCACTGTCTGGCTGGGCGAGGGACCCGAGTGGCCGACCGATGACGCCGAGACGCTGGCCGCCTTCGAGGCCGAGTACAAACGGGTCTACGGGCTCACCATCGACGATGTTCCCGCCGAGGTGGTGACATGGCGACTGTCCGCGTGGGCGCCGGTGACGGGAGTGGCTCCGGATCTCGCCGCCCCGGCCGGCGGTGAGGTCGCCCCGATCGACCGACGGACGGTACGTTTCGGTCGGGATCGGGAACCCGGCGAGGTGTCTGTCTACGAGCGGGCCGGACTGCCGGCGGGCACCCGCCTGGAAGGTCCGATCATCATCTCCGAGGCCGAGACGACGGTCGTGATCCGCCCCGGCTGGACGGTTGAGGTCAACGCCGACGGCAGCCTGATGGCGCAACGGGAGGAGGCGCGATGAGTTCCGGCGCGAGCCAATCACCGCGGCGTTTCGACGGCGTCGACCTGCAGGTTCTCTGGCAGAGCATCATCTCCACGGTCAACGAGCAGGCCACCGCCCTGCAGCGCTCGGCCTTCAGCCCCATCGTGCGGGAGGCCGGCGATCTGGCCAACGGCCTCTTCGATCCCAGGGGGCGCATGGTTGCTCAGGCCGTCACCGGCACCCCCGGCCACATCAACTCTCTGGCCATGGGCGTCATGGCGGTGCTGGCCGAGCATCCGGCCGAGACGCTGGCGCCGGGCGACGTGCTCATCACCAACGACCCCTACAAGACGTGCGGCCAGCTGCTCGACGTGACGGTCATGACGCCGGTGTTCAGGGGCGGGCGGCTCGTCGCCTTCTTCTGCTCCACGATCCACCACTCCGACGTGGGCGGCTACGGCATCGGCGCCGGCGGCCGCGACGTGTTCGAGGAGGGCCTCTGGATCCCCATTTGCAAGCTCATGGTGGCGGGCGAGCGCAACACCGATGTCTGGAACTTCATCCTCTCGAACGTACGAACCCCCGATCATGTGGCAGGCGACCTGCATGCCCAGATGGCCTCCGCGGCGGTGGGGGCGGAGCGACTGCAGGCTCTCTGCGACGCCTGGGGGCTCGAGGACATCGACGACCTGGCCGACGAGATCATCGAGCGCTCCGAGGAGGCCACCCGGGAGAGCATCCGCGCCCTGCCGGCGGGAACCCACGAGGCGGAGGCCCTGCTCGACCTCGCCGACGGCTCGATGGTGACCATTCACTGCCAGGTCACCGTCGACCCCGAGGCGGGTGAGATCCTGGTGTCCTACGAGGGCTCGTCGGAGGCGAGCCGCTGGGGGATCAACGTCGTGCGCAACTACACGCACGCCTACACCACCTTCACCGTCCGATCGATGTTGAACCCCGAGATCCCCAACAACCACGGCAGCCTGGCGCCGATCCGCCTGGCCGCACCGGAAGGGTCGATCGTGAACGCAGTGTCGCCCCAGCCCTGCACGGCGCGCCACGTGGTGGGCATGTTCCTGCCCAACGCCCTGCTGAAGGCGCTGGCACCCCTCAAGCCGGGCCAAGCGATGGCGGAGGGCTCCGGTGCGGTGTGGACGATGCAGGTCAGCGGTTCCCACCCCGACGGCAGACCCTTCATCACCGCCATGTTCACCTACGCCGGGGGCGTGGGTGGGCGAGCCACCAAGCCCGGGCTGTCGGCCTGCTCGTACCCCACGGGCGTGGCGGCGGTGCCGGTGGAGGTCGTGGAGGCCTCGGCGCCGATCCGTTTCCTGCGCAAGGAGTTGCGGGTCGGCTCCGGTGGCGCGGGCCGCCAACCGGGCGGCGACGGCCAGACCATCGAGTTCCTGGTCGACACCGACCGGGAATGGCAGCTCAACGCCGTCACCAGCCGGCTCACCGCGGCCCCCCAGGGCCTCGACGGCGGTGAGCCCGGTGCGGCGGGCAGCTTCTGTGTCAACGGCGAGCCCGTGGTCACGCAGGCTCGCCTGAGCTTGGAACCCCACGACGTGGTCCGCCTCGACCTCCCCGGCGGAGGCGGCTACGGCCCACCCGCGGAGGAAGTCGAAACCCCCGATGCCGCCGAGACCGCTTGGGCGCAGGACCTGGCGAAGCGACTGGCTCGCCGCTCCGATCGCGTGGCGGGCTGAGTGGCGCTGGTCCTCGACGCCGGCGCCGTCTCGTTCCTAGCCGGGCGGTCCCGCCGGTCGTATGCCCTGATCGCTGCCCTCCGGGACGAGGCGCTCTGGCCTCCGACGGTTCTCTCACCCGTTCTCGTCGAGTGCCTGCAAGGTCACGCGGGAAGGGATGCCCTGGCGAATCGGTTGCTCAAGTCCTGTGAGATTCTCGAGGAGGTCGACGAGCAGCTCGCCCGCCGGGCGGCCCGACTCCGCGCCGCGCCGCGGCGCGGTTCCGCGGTCGACGCGCTTGTCGTGGCCGTCGCCGAACCGGGTGGCGCCGTGCTGACAACCGATGCCGGCGACCTGCGGGCGCTCGCGTCCGGCGCCCTCAACGTCACCGTCGAGGCCGTGTAGAGAAGCCCCGGTCCAGCAGAACCACCAGCCGAACAACATGGCGGTGTGCGTCATTCCGCCCTCTGTCGTCATTCCGGCGAAGGCCGGAATCCAGGGCGGTGGTTCGATCTGTCTGGGACACCTCTGCGAGGAGTGAGGTGGCCGCAGTTTCTCAGCCCGATCAGGTTCTCGTTGGTGAAGGCAAGTCAGGACTGTCACACGCCGGTGTGAGACTGCGGACATGGTGGCGTCGTGTCAATGCTCACTGACAAGGGGCGAGCGCAAGCATCACGACAGGATTCGTGTGCTGGAACCACATGTCCCGCATGTGCGGGACATGTGTACCCAATCAGTAGGATCCGGCGCTAATAGGAAATAAGAAAGACCGGACAAAAGGGAAAGGAATGAATGATGAAGACAATTTCACTGAGCGATCTCGTGGCGGGATGTGCCGACGACTCGTTCGATGCCGGAATCCGGATCGATGCGGAGTTGGAGCCGATCGGCGGTCCCGGTGCATCGGTCAAACCGGCTGTGTACGACGGGGGCGCGTATCAACTGGATCGCCGCTGGGCTGACCCGGACGACGAGGAGCCGGCGCCGGTCATCGTCATCGACAACGTGCCCTCGCAGGCGAACCGGTTGGAGGAGGCGATCCGCCTGCGGCGCGACTCGATGGGCGTCCCCGAGATGGTGCTGGACTTGTCCGAGGTTCCGCAGCTTCCAGCGCACTTGCCGGCATCCATCTCGAGTTGGCACTTCCCTCACCGTGTGGCGGACGCCTACCTGCGCGACTCGCAGATCGACGGAATCGACTTCGAGAAGCATGAGTTGGGCGAGGCGCTGCTTGCCGCCACGCCGTGGTCGGCTTCGGCGCTTATCGCTTGGTTCCCGGGCGCGGCGCTGTATGGCTTCTGGCAATCGCATCTGGGCAAGAAGCGGGCGAATACCAAGCACGCCCGCGCCTGGGTCTCCGAGATCGTCGGTTGGTACCCGGCAGCTTCCGATACGAAGGTGAAGGGTCTCAAGGGGGACCCGCTGAACCTCAACACCGACGAGGTGGTGACATCGAACGCGGACGACCGCGTCAGTTGGGACATCGGCAAGGTGAAGCGGACGGACGCGAAGACCGACAAGCTCTCCGAAATGGGCCACGGCCAGGTGCCGTTCATGCGCGACGCTGATGCTGCGGCGTCGGCGGTGTCGTTCTCGCGCATCTCCCAGAGAGCGACGGTGTCGTTTGCGCAGCTCCGCAGGATCAGTCTCGGGCATGACTACTTGTCAGAAGCCGATGCGGCCGCGCGGGCGCTCCTGGTGGCGTTGGGTCTGCATGCACACGTGCTCGCATTCGGCCGCGGCTTCGCGCTGCGCTCGGGTGCCGATCTTCGAGCCGTCGCCACGACAGCCTCATGGCTCGGGGCGACGCGCGACGAGGAACGTGCTCTCGGTGGTGCGGCGGAGACCGGGGAGCTACTTCGGTCGGCTCGTGATCACGCGGAGTCAGTTGGCGTCCAGTTGGACGGCTGGGGACGCGAGCCGGTACGGCTGACGCCCAAGGAGAACCTGCGCGGGGCTATCGCGGCGTCGTGGCCGGAGTTCGCCGAATGACTCTGGTCATTGATGTCGAGTTCCTGCACGGGACGTTCAGGGCCGACCCGGCGGGCTTGGCGCACACCGGGCGGATGACGCGGGGTGAGTGGCCGCCGTCGCCCGCCAGGGTGTTCGCCGCGTTGATCGCGGCGGACGGCACGGGAGCACGATGCCGGATCACCGATGGATCCGAACTCGAATTGCTCGAACGGCTCGATCCGCCGGTCATTCATGCCGATCCGCTACCCGTTCACGATCAGGAACTACACCAGGTGCTGCAGATGCGATATGTCGTTCACCAGCAGCAGTCGCCGGCGAGGGAGACGCATCAGGAGTACGCAGCGCGCAGAGGAGTTGCGGTTCATCCTGGTGTGCGGGTGTGTCCGAAAACGCCCCGCGTGCGCTACGTCTACTCGGCGGATCTCAGTCCCGCCACGGTGGATGCAATCCGTCGACGCGCCGCGCGCGTTGGTTATCTGGGCACGGCAGACTCTCCTGTTCGGGTCCGGATTTCAACTGAATCCCCCGAGGCAATCCTCGGTACGGAGTTCAGGCCGGACCCTGTTGGCGACTTATCGATTGCCGTTCCGCGGGAAGGGCACCTGCAGGCCTGGGACGCCTTGTACGAGGCGTGGTGCGAGCGAGGAGTTGCTGTGGGCCGGGGCCAGTATCCGGCGCTGCGGTATCAGGTGAACTACCGCGCCCGACGCGATTCTGCTGACGCGGTGGATCGCGGCGAGGTTGTGGCATGGCTCTGTCTTCGGTCGCCGCGCACCGGTCGCCGCGCGTGGGTGTCGGGGCGGCGCATCAGCTCGGTCACTTCGCTGTTCAAGAAAGCGGTACTCGTCCAGCACCAGAGTCTGTTCGGCGAGCCACCGGCCGTGCTGCACGGGCACGACAATCGTCGAGGTGGCTACGAACTGGCGCGCTTCTTGGCCTTGCCGGACGTCGGCTTCGATCATTCGCGGGGACGCATTCATGGACTCGCCCTGTGGCTGCCGCCAGCGACTGCCGAGACGGTCCGGCGGGCGCGCGCTGCGGCCACATCCGTGTCGAGGCTCGTCGGAGCCGGGATCGACGTCGGTGTCGCTCCTTGGGGCGGCGAGGTCCGGCCGGTGGCGCTGACTCCCCGACGTTGGATGCAGGCATCCGAGCGCTGGGTCACGGCGTTCCCCGCTCTGTTCGAGCGGCACGGGCCGCTAACGCTTGCGGAGGTCTCACGGTGGTGTGTTCATGCGGGTCTGCCGGAGCCGGTGGCGTTCCGCGCCGACCGCCACCCGCTCATTCACGGCGCGGTGGATCTGAGGCCAGTCGAGGTGCATCGCCCGGATCGGCCACGGCGGCCGTACGCCCACGTCGAGGTCGCTTTCGCGGAGCCGGTTAGAGGCCCCGTGGTGATCGGCGCAGGACGTCAACGCGGCTTCGGACTGTGCCTGCCGCTTCGTGGCCAGCCGGTGGCGCGAGCCGGAGACGCCGGGGATGGTCAAGGTGACTGACCGCGCGGTGCTTCCGCCCGCACCTCCGTTCACAGAGTTCTACGAGGCCGTCAACGGGAGGGAGCCGTTCCCGTGGCAGTCTCGGCTCGCGGCACAAGTAGCCGGCGGTGACGGCTGGCCGCGGGAGGTCGGCGTTCCGACGGGGGTGGGCAAGACCGCCTGCTTGGAGGTCGCGATCTGGTGGCTGGCCTCGCAGGCTCACCTCCCGCCCGACGAGCGAACCGCGCCGACAAGAGTCTGGTGGGTCGTGAACCGTCGACTTCTCGTGGACTCCACGTGGCAGCACGCAGAGCGGATCCGCGGGTTGCTCTCGGCTGCTGCGGCGGACGCCGAGGCCGGCGCAACAGCGCTCGGCGCGAGCGAGTCCGTCGCGGTGCGCCTGCGCTCGTTGGCGGTGGACGCTGGGACAGACCCGCTTGAAGTGATTCGCCTGCGAGGCGGCGTTGCGTGGCGCCGACCAACTGATCCATCGCAGCCCGCAGTGATCCTGTCCACCATTCCGATGTACGGGTCGCGGTTGCTGTTCCGCGGTTACGGGTCCTCGTGGTCGATGCGGCCAGTCGACGCGGCTCTAGCAGGCACCGACAGCCTCGTCCTCGTCGATGAGGCGCATCTGGCGCGCCACTTGATGAACCTCTTCCCCGCCCTGGAAGAGTGCGCGCCCGTGCAGCGTGGACTCCTCAACCCGTGTCGTGCGGTACCTCGTGTCGTTTCCCTAACGGCCACCGGCGGCGATCACGGCCACCGCTTCGAACTCGACGAAGCCGATGAGAGTCATCCGGAGATCGCCCGGCGACTCGACGCAGCGAAGCCGACCGAGATCAGAATCCACGACAAGCCCGATCAAGTCCGCCCGTTGGTCGAGGCGGCCACGTCACTGCTGCAGTCGTCTCCCCGACCGGCGAACTGCGTCATCTTCGTGAACTCCCCGGACACGGCCCGCGCGGTTAAGCACCGTCTGGCCTCGGAGAAGGGAAGCGGGGTGACCGCAGACGACATCGTGGTTCTCACCGGCCGGACCCGCGAGCGTGAGGCAGTGGCGGCGCGCACCAGGATTCTCAGCGAGATGCGAGCCGGGGCCGACCAAGGGCCGCGGTCCGGTCACCTGGTGGTGGTCGCGACGCAGACGCTCGAAGTCGGCGCCGACATCGACGCACAGCTTCTGGTGACCGAATCGTGTGGCGTGCGCGCCCTGATCCAACGCTTCGGACGGCTGAATCGTCTCGGCCGCCACCTGGACGCCCGGGCGGTCTATGTGCATTGCCCGCCTGCCCGCGGAGCCGCCGACGGCTGGCCGGTCTATGGCCATGAGCCGGAACTGGTCCTGGAACGGCTCCAGGACGGAGCGGGTGACGGGGATACGGTCGACCTCGCGCCGCGGAGGATCGCCGCCGTGCTCGGCACGCCATCCGATGATCACGGAAGAGCTCCGGAGGTTCTGCCGGCCCTGCTCTGGGAGTGGACCAAGACGACAATCCCCCCGGCCGGAGAAGCACCGGTGGAGCCCTATTTCTCGGGCATCGTGCGGCCTGAACGCTCCGTCTCGCTGCTCTGGCGTGTTCATGTGCCTGGGGCCGGCGAGCGCTTGTGGCCACGCCCGCGGGAAGAGGAGTTCCTCGATGTCTCTATCGGTGCGTTCCGGCAGGCGCTGGGCAAATCGGAGACCGTCAGCCGCCTTGGTTCCGATGCAGCGTCAGTCGAGGAAGTGGACATCACCGGAGTGCGGCCGGGTGATCAGATCGTCCTGCCGGCTGATCGGGGTCTGCTCGACGCTGATGGCTGGAACCCCGTGGCAACCCAGGTCGTCGCCGATCTCTCTCTGCTGCCGCACGGCCTTCCGCTGGACCTGCAAGCACTACGGCGGCTCTGCCGCGACCCCGCCGCGTCTGACGGGCAACTGCCGGTTGAGCGGCTCGAGAAGCTGCTCGACCTAGTTGTCGGTGAAGGCGACGAGGACGACGAGATCGACGAAGGCGAGCGCTTCGCGGCATTGGAGAGCCTGGTGGATCTGCTGGCCCAGCACCCGCCCCGGCATCTCAACGACGCCGACTATCAGGACGCCGGATTGGCGGATTGGGGGGAGTTCATCGCCGGCTTGAATCGGGACCTGCCGCCGGACGGTCCGCGCCGCGAGGTCCCTCGTCTTGTGCGTAAGCAGACGCTCGAGATCAGTCATGTTGTCGAACTCGACGAGTTGTCTCTCGCGGCGACGGCGACAGGTCTGGATCTTCACGGCGACGAGGTGGGCACGCGGGCGGCGCGGCTGGCGGCCGCGCTCGGCGTTCCCGCCGATCTGGTGGCCATCGTGCAGCGCGCCGGTTCGCTCCACGACGTCGGGAAAGCAGATCGTCGCTTCCAGCGGTGGCTTGACCCTCTAGGTGTCGCAACCAGCCCTGTCGCCAAGTCGGCGATGCCGCGGACCAGGTGGGCAGCCGCGCGGGCCGCAGCAGGATGGCCTGCCGGTGGCCGCCATGAGGACCTCTCCGCCCGCCTCGTGGCCGCGTGGCTCAAGACGGCAGGTTCTGACCTGGCCAACGACGAGGCAGATCTTCTCCTTCACCTTGTCATCAGCCATCACGGCAAGGGGCGACCGCTCGTCCCGCCGGTTGCGGATGGCAGCCCGACACTCGTCTCCTACGAGATTGAGGGTGTGGCCGTCTCAGGCCCGTCCGATCTGTCCATCGTTGACTGGTCACAGCCTGCACGCTTCAAGCGACTCAACGACCTGTATGGGCCGTGGGGGCTGGCACTGCTCGAGGCGATAGTCCGCCAGGCCGACCACGCCGTGTCGGCTGGAGCGCTGGTGCGCGAGCTGGAGGTCCACTGATGGCAAGTGCCACCTGCCGGGGGTTGCCCGGAGACTGGCTGAACTCGTGGCTAGCGGCGGTTGGGTCGACGGTCCTGGATTCGCGGCTGCGCCTTCGGTGGACGACCGAGCCCATTCCGGTAGCCGTCCTCAGCGTTGAGAGCGATGAGGATCCGCTCGATGTGCTCGTGAGCGCCTGGCCCACCGCGGATCGGCTCGAGGCGATGCCAATCGCGCAGCGACACGGCGATCTGGCGGCGATGAAGCGCATTGTCCCCGTGGATGTTTTCGTGGAGCGGGCGAGAACCTTTCGCAGCCATCCCGATGTGTGGACTCTGTCATCAACGGTCACTGACCTCGGTGTCTACAAGGGAGGGGAGGTCGCGCACGCGCCGCTGGATCCCAAGGGACCCGGCACGATCAAGTGGTTGCATCACCGGCTGTTGAAGACGTACCGACTCGTGGAGAATCCCGAAGATCAGATCCGGCGTTCTCTGAGCGGCCGCGGGCAGCGCGTCGTGGACAACGGCCTCGGTTTTGATCTGACCCGGCTGACCACCCAGGCCGACGGCTCGGCAAAGCTGGTCGATCCGATTATCGAGGTCTTGGCGTTCTTCGGGCTTGCGCTACTGCCGGTCCGCAGCTCCGGGCTTGACATGACCCTTCCAGGTGTCCGCGCTCGGCCCGAGCGCCGCCAGCGGGGCTGGCGGCGCGATCCTCGATGGTGCTTCGAGTGGCCCGTCTGGAGGCAGGATCTCGATTCGGTTGCCGTCGATGCCCTGCTGGATGTTTGGCGAGACGCCCGAACGCACCACGGTCGGGAGCGACTCGGCGTGCATGCTGCCTGGCGCACTGTCGGCTACCTCGCTCGTGGCTCGAATGACAACACCGTCGCCTACGGGTCGGAGCGCCTGTGAGCCTCGAACCGGTTGTCGCAATCTCCGCGATCGAGCACTACGCCTACTGCCCGCGCCAGTGTGCGCTCATCCACGGCGACGGCGTCTGGAGGGACAACCGGCACACGGTCCGCGGCAGCCGCGCCCACCGTCGGGTCGACAGCGGGGAGCACCGCCATGAACGGGGCCGGCTGGTTCTTCGAGCGATTCCGCTCTGGTCCGAGTCGCTCGGCCTGACGGGACGAGCCGATGCCATCGAGATTCAAGATGGGAGAGTCTGGCCGGTCGAATACAAGGCAGGCAGCCGCCACGGCATGACGGCAGCGCTACAGCTCTGTGCCCAAGCGATGTGCATCGAGGAAATGCTGGCGGCGACAATCGAGGAGGGCTTCGTCTGGTATTCCAGCAGCCGCCGGCGCGACCGGATCGCGTTCACCAACGAGATGCGCGTGCAGGTGATCGACGTCGTGGGTGCGATTCGCCGCCAGTTGACTTCCGGCCGGTTACCGGTCGCGCCGAACGATCAGAGATGTCGGGAATGCCAACTCCTCCACCACTGCCTACCCGGGCTGGCGAGCGAGCCGGACACAGTGGCGGATTATGTGCGCCACGAGGTCCTCGCGTGCGCTACCTGAGTACCGTCTACGTGCGGGAGCATCGAGCGCGTATCAGCCATCGACGCGGTTCGCTAGTTGTATCCAGCCCTGAGTCGAAGCAGCGGATCCCTCTGCAAGCAATCGATGGCGTCATGATTCTCGGGGGCGCGCAGATCACGACGGATGCGTTGGCGGCATGCGTCGAGCAGAATGTCCGGGTCGCCGCGCTGAAGCGAAATGGGGGTCTTCGCTTTGTCGTCGGCGGTCCGGTTGGCGGCAATATTCATCTCCGAAGTGCGCTGCACGGAGCAGTGAACGACCGTGACCATTCTCTCGACCTTTCTCGTGTCGTCGTCGCAGGCAAGTTGCAGAATTGCCGCCAGGTGGTGCGCCGCTGGTCCCGTGACCACTCCGACGATTCGATCTCCGCAGACCTGCAGAGCCGAGCCGAGCAGATTGCCGGTCGGATCGGTCGTCTGGCCAGTGCCGAGAGTCCGGACCACGTTCGCGGCATCGAGGGCGATGCCGCCAGGATCTATTTCGGAGCGATGAAACGCGTCCTGGCCAACAGTTGCCTTGACTTCTCCAACAGGACACGACGCCCCCCACGGGATCCTGTGAATTCGATGCTGGGGTATTGCTACGGCCTACTGGTATCAGAGTTGATCGGTGCGCTCGACGCTGTTGGATTGGATCATCAACTGGGGTTCTTCCATCGGCCCCGATCTGGCCGACCATCGTTGGCGCTGGATCTCGCGGAAGAATTCCGGCCGATTGTTGATCGAACTGTCGTCAAATTGATTCGGCGGCGGCAAGTGGGGCCTGAGTCGTTTGTGAGGACTCCGGGAGGCGCGGTCTACATCGAGGACCAGGCTCGCGTCGATCTGCTCAAGGTTTGGGAAGCTCAGAAAGAGGCAGAGTACTATCACCCGGTGTTGCGACAGTCAGTTGAGCGCTGGGCGCTTCCCTCGGTGCAGGCAACACTCCTTGCGCGCCACCTGCGCCAGGACATTCCGATGTATCCACCGTTCGTGCTGTCCTTCTGATGGACATCCTCGTCACATACGACATTGCTGATACGGATGGACCCGGCAGCATTCGATTGCGGCGAATTGCCGACGTCTGTCAGCGCTATGGCGAACGAGTCCAACTATCCGTGTTCGAGTGTCGAGTTGCACCGGACGGGTACATACGCCTCCTTGGTGAACTTGAAGACGCGATCAACCCTCGGCTCGACAGTGTCGTCGTCTACCGTTTCGTGGGGGAAATCCAGGCTGCCAGAACGACCTTCGGCCGCGCCCGGTCACGTGAGTTGGGCGAACCTTGGCTCGTGTAGCGCCTGCGAACCGCCATTGATCCTTGGCAAGTGAATCGCCTCAAGCGCGAACACAGTGCTTTTCATTGAAGCTCGTCGCGCTGCGAGTGTTGCTCGTGGGGAGCATTTTACTGAAGTTGCCAATATGGCGGCGTTGCCGGCCCGTCAGGGCCGGCCTTCGTTGAGCGCACTTCTCGACGCGGCGCCACGCGGCGTCCTCGTCGTGCGTTGCCGGCCCGTCAGGGCCGGCCTTCGTTGAGCGCGCTGCCGGTCGGTGGGGGCGATCAGGGGGGTCTCGTGCGTTGCCGGCCCGTCAGGGCCGGCCTTCGTTGAGCGCTTGTGCTCGATTGGGCTCGAAGTGCCATTAGAGACCGCGTTGCCGGCCCGTCAGGGCCGGCCTTCGTTGAGCGCGCTACACCCTCACCCGCCACGTCAGCCTCCTCGGCGCGCGTTGCCGGCCCGTCAGGGCCGGCCTTCGTTGAGCGTCTCGGTGCGCCGCGGAGGTGTTCCCGCCGCACCAGCGTTGCCGGCCCGTCAGGGCCGGCCTTCGTTGAGCGAGTTCGGGAAGAACGCCGAGTTCCCGGACGCCGCGAGGGCGTTGCCGGCCCGTCAGGGCCGGCCTTCGTTGAGCGCACCTGTCCGCTGAGGGTCCCGGCGGGCGTGTGATCATGCGTTGCCGGCCCGTCAGGGCCGGCCTTCGTTGAGCGCGGACGATCACGGTGACGGGCACGATCACGCCGACACATGCGTTGCCGGCCCGTCAGGGCCGGCCTTCGTTGAGCGAAGGATCGCCGGCGCCGCCTCGCCCGCCTCGGCGAGACGCGTTGCCGGCCCGTCAGGGCCGGCCTTCGTTGAGCGGTCTCGGTCTTGGAGGTCGATTCGCTCTGGCTCTGCGAGCGTTGCCGGCCCGTCAGGGCCGGCCTTCGTTGAGCGCGTGTCCGGGAGGCGGGCCAGCAGGTCGGCGTCCGGCGTTGCCGGCCCGTCAGGGCCGGCCTTCGTTGAGCGCCAGAAGCCAAGGTGGACCGGAGGTCACAGATGGAGCGTTGCCGGCCCGTCAGGGCCGGCCTTCGTTGAGCGAGCACAGGCGCTACCAAGACTCCATCCAGCAGAAGGTCGTGCGTTGCCGGCCCGTCAGGGCCGGCCTTCGTTGAGCGGAATGGGACAGTGCTCACGCTGAACAGGTCCGGCAGGCGTTGCCGGCCCGTCAGGGCCGGCCTTCGTTGAGCGACGTCGTGGTGGGAGCAGTGCCCGGAGGGGACGCCGCGTTGCCGGCCCGTCAGGGCCGGCCTTCGTTGAGCGTTCGACCAGAAGAATCAGCGGACGATCTACGTAGAGCGTTGCCGGCCCGTCAGGGCCGGCCTTCGTTGAGCGACAGTGAGGATCACCAAGCGTGAAGCAGAGCACCTGGCGTTGCCGGCCCGTCAGGGCCGGCCTTCGTTGAGCGGGCTCAGCGCCGGCAACATCGCCCAGCGCCTCATGGCGTTGCCGGCCCGTCAGGGCCGGCCTTCGTTGAGCGACACGCTTGAGGGCCTCACCGGAGAGGGTCTGCCCGGCGTTGCCGGCCCGTCAGGGCCGGCCTTCGTTGAGCGATCGCCAGCGCCGACACGCTCGTGCAGCTCACGAACGTGCGTTGCCGGCCCGTCAGGGCCGGCCTTCGTTGAGCGGCCTCGGACTTCGCCGAGTTCCTGGGTGGCAGCACGCGCGTTGCCGGCCCGTCAGGGCCGGCCTTCGTTGAGCGACGTCCGGGGTCTCGATGTCCACAGCGATGCTCGCCATGCGTTGCCGGCCCGTCAGGGCCGGCCTTCGTTGAGCGATGCAGGCGGGCACCGACTTCGACTTGCGCGACGAGCGTTGCCGGCCCGTCAGGGCCGGCCTTCGTTGAGCGGATGGCCTCAGGCCACGAGAGAGGAGACCCACATGGCGCGTTGCCGGCCCGTCAGGGCCGGCCTTCGTTGAGCGACACACCAACCCCCACACACCCCAGACCACAACCCACGCGTTGCCGGCCCGTCAGGGCCGGCCTTCGTTGAGCGAACGAGGATCTCAACAAGAGCGTGCTCGGCCCGAACACGCGTTGCCGGCCCGTCAGGGCCGGCCTTCGTTGAGCGGGGAATCCGTCGTCGAGCTGGTCGGCGGTGACTTCGAGCGTTGCCGGCCCGTCAGGGCCGGCCTTCGTTGAGCGCTGGGTCATCGCCTGCGCCGTGGGCGTGCCGGACAGGCGTTGCCGGCCCGTCAGGGCCGGCCTTCGTTGAGCGTGCAGCGCCGACCACCGCCAGGGCCGGCCTTCGTTGAGCGAGGTATCGGCCGTGGCGAGTAGACGCCCACCACCACGCGTTGCCGGCCCGTCAGGGCCGGCCTTCGTTGAGCGGGGAGGTCGATGGCGTTGGTGTTCAGCGGCAGCACCGGCGTTGCCGGCCCGTCAGGGCCGGCCTTCGTTGAGCGATGGCCCGAACCCGCATCGGCTACAGCGCCGAGCAGGCGTTGCCGGCCCGTCAGGGCCGGCCTTCGTTGAGCGTGCCGCATCATGCGCGTCCTGAACGCCGAGCGCCGGGCGTTGCCGGCCCGTCAGGGCCGGCCTTCGTTGAGCGCTCTACGGTGACCGCCTCACTGTGTCCATCATGCTCACGCGTTGCCGGCCCGTCAGGGCCGGCCTTCGTTGAGCGTCCGGCCCCGTCGCGGTGCTCAAGCAGTCCGACACGGGCGTTGCCGGCCCGTCAGGGCCGGCCTTCGTTGAGCGGACCTCACCAAAGAGCAGGAGCCTGGCAAGTTCGAGGAGGCGTTGCCGGCCCGTCAGGGCCGGCCTTCGTTGAGCGCGCGGCGAGAACAGCCGCCTCAAGCGCGTCCCGCAGTGCGTTGCCGGCCCGTCAGGGCCGGCCTTCGTTGAGCGTACGACGACTTCGTCGCCGACGTCGCCGCCGGCCGGCGTTGCCGGCCCGTCAGGGCCGGCCTTCGTTGAGCGTCTTACAGGGCAGCACCGTGAGTGGGCTCAGAAGGGGCGTTGCCGGCCCGTCAGGGCCGGCCTTCGTTGAGCGGTGAGAGATCACGGCGCAACCGTGGAAGTCATAAAGGCGTTGCCGGCCCGTCAGGGCCGGCCTTCGTTGAGCGCAGAGCGACGTCGGCACCGCCGGCGAGGACGTCACCGTGCGTTGCCGGCCCGTCAGGGCCGGCCTTCGTTGAGCGATCATCGACGAGGCGACCACCCTCGTGTTCCTGAAGCGTTGCCGGCCCGTCAGGGCCGGCCTTCGTTGAGCGATGGTCGAGAGACCGGCCGCGTAGAACCGGTCGCTGGCGTTGCCGGCCCGTCAGGGCCGGCCTTCGTTGAGCGCGCTCGGACTTGTCGAGGCTCGTCATGCCCTTGGCCAGCGTTGCCGGCCCGTCAGGGCCGGCCTTCGTTGAGCGTTCTCGCCGGCGCAGAACCAGGTGAGCACCAAGCCCGCGTTGCCGGCCCGTCAGGGCCGGCCTTCGTTGAGCGCGGGAAATCGCTGGCATCCCCGAGTTGGACGGCCAGGCGTTGCCGGCCCGTCAGGGCCGGCCTTCGTTGAGCGGAGTGGGACCCGAAGCGGGCCGAGATCGGGGAGGACCGGCGTTGCCGGCCCGTCAGGGCCGGCCTTCGTTGAGCGAACCCCAGATGCGGGAGCATCCACACACCACGAACCGCGTTGCCGGCCCGTCAGGGCCGGCCTTCGTTGAGCGACGACGATCTCGCCCTCGGTCTCCAGCAGCACACAGCCGCGTTGCCGGCCCGTCAGGGCCGGCCTTCGTTGAGCGATGGTGAACCTCATCAGGACAGAGCAGCCGATGCTCGCGCGTTGCCGGCCCGTCAGGGCCGGCCTTCGTTGAGCGAGGTCGTCGAGCGTGACCTCGGAGACGTGGCGGCCGTGCGTTGCCGGCCCGTCAGGGCCGGCCTTCGTTGAGCGGGCGCGGAGACGCGCCGGTTCGTGCGCTCGGCGGGAGCGCGTTGCCGGCCCGTCAGGGCCGGCCTTCGTTGAGCGGTTCGCCTGCGATCCGGTTACGGTCGTGATCCATGAGGCGTTGCCGGCCCGTCAGGGCCGGCCTTCGTTGAGCGGGTTGACAGGAGACTGGGCGCGGTACGATTCACGAAGCGTTGCCGGCCCGTCAGGGCCGGCCTTCGTTGAGCGATCAGCCGGTCTTCGGCGACCGTCTATTTCCACATCGGGCGTTGCCGGCCCGTCAGGGCCGGCCTTCGTTGAGCGGTCGACGTCCTGGTGCGCAACCTCCTCATCGGCGGTAACGCGTTGCCGGCCCGTCAGGGCCGGCCTTCGTTGAGCGGAGTCGCTCCTCGTCGGCGCCCCCTGGAGCGTGCAGGCGTTGCCGGCCCGTCAGGGCCGGCCTTCGTTGAGCGCGCATCCCCGACTACGACCCAACCTGGGGCGCCCGGGGCGTTGCCGGCCCGTCAGGGCCGGCCTTCGTTGAGCGTCGACGGGCCGCGGCACATTCGCCCAGCCGCCGGCGCGGGCGTTGCCGGCCCGTCAGGGCCGGCCTTCGTTGAGCGCCGAACCTCAGCCCGATGAGCATGACCGACCCGGTGCGTTGCCGGCCCGTCAGGGCCGGCCTTCGTTGAGCGGCCAGCGCCCGCGTGTCACGAACGCCGCCGTCGCAGGCGTTGCCGGCCCGTCAGGGCCGGCCTTCGTTGAGCGACAGGTTCCGCGTGGCAGTCCTACGTACCTATTCCGGCGTTGCCGGCCCGTCAGGGCCGGCCTTCGTTGAGCGATCTACTACAACATCGAAGAGCAGGTTCTGCGATATGCGTTGCCGGCCCGTCAGGGCCGGCCTTCGTTGAGCGTTCCAGCCACCCGGTGACAACACCGGGAACGTCACGATGCGTTGCCGGCCCGTCAGGGCCGGCCTTCGTTGAGCGAGGAAGCCATGTCACGCCTGTTCCGGTTCGTCTATTGCGTTGCCGGCCCGTCAGGGCCGGCCTTCGTTGAGCGGCATGGAACGCTGCCTATGACCAAGTTCGGATACTGCGTTGCCGGCCCGTCAGGGCCGGCCTTCGTTGAGCGGTGGTCACCTCGGCGACGCGGGGCGGCGCCCGACCCGGCGTTGCCGGCCCGTCAGGGCCGGCCTTCGTTGAGCGCGCTCGAGCATGATCGCCAGCGCGTCGTCGCGCAGTGCGTTGCCGGCCCGTCAGGGCCGGCCTTCGTTGAGCGGACCTCACGAAGGAGGAAGAGCCCGGGCACTTCCAGGAGCGTTGCCGGCCCGTCAGGGCCGGCCTTCGTTGAGCGACGAGCCTCGCCGTCGCATCCGACGAACTGCTCCAGGCGTTGCCGGCCCGTCAGGGCCGGCCTTCGTTCTCGCACTACCGGCACCGACCCACTTCCGCACGCCCGTCAACGGTCACGCGTGATTCGATCGTGGCTCCGCGCGGCTATCCTTACAGCAGGTCATTAGTAAGGAGGCGGCGTGGATATCGCGGCCAAGATCACGTCGAAGGGTCAGATCACGATCCCAAAGCTTGTGCGGGAGGCTCTCGGCCTCGCCGAGGGCGATCGTGTCGTCTTCCGGATCGACGATCAGCGAGCTGTGCTTGCCCGCGTCCCCGACCTGCTTGATCTTGCCGGCGCCGTTGATGTGCCGACATCCGGGCGGAGGTCCGGTTGGGAGGACATACGGCGTCGAACGCGTGACTTCCGGGCTGCGCGAGCGTCGGATTCCGGCTTGTGACCCTGCTCAGCGTCGAGTCGCCGCGGGCGTTCATCGACACCAACGTCATAATTCGCCACCTCACCGGCGACCCTCCGGACCAGGCAGCGCGAGCGACCGCCTATTTGGCGGAGGCGGAGCAGTTGTTGCTGGCCGATCTGATCCTCGCCGAGGTGGTGTACGTCCTGGAGTCGTTCTACGAGGTGGAGCGGCACGAGGTTGCGACGCTGGCGCGGTCTGTTATCACGTTTCCTGCGATCACCACGCTGGACGAGCGTCTGCTGCTGCGTTCACTGGACATCTACGAGACGCATCGAATCGACTACGCCGAGGCCTACATTGCGGCGTGCGCCGAGCGGGCCGGCGTTCAGCAGATCGTCTCGTTCGACCTCTCCCTCGACCGGGTCGGCACAGTCGCTCGCATCGAACCCTGACCGCAGACACTCGGGCTCGGGCGGACCGGTTGGGTGTCGAGCCGGTCCGTTATTCTCGACAAGAATGTCGATGACACCCGAGGAAGCAATCACGCAGACGGTCGGGATTGCGCGGCCGGGGACGTGGGCGGATCCGGTGACGTTCGCGGAGGTTTGGGATCGGACCGTCGAGCGGGATCCGGGTGCCCTGTTCCTACGTTACGCGGCGCCGGACGGCACCGTCGGCGAGTGGAGTTACGGGGCCTTCGATCGTCGGGTCGACGCTGTGGCGGCTCGCCTTCACGTCGCCGGAGTGCGCCGCGGGAGGGCCGTCCACATGGCGCTGGCCAATGGGCCGGCTTTCGTCGCAGTCTGGCTGGCGTCGGTGCGACTGGGCGCCGTAATGGTGCCCTCGGACCCATTCGGCAAGGCGCCGGAGCTGGCCGGGCACATCTCCCGCACTAAGCCGGCGATGGGATTCTGCGCCGCCGATCGGGCCGGGGAGTATCGCAAGGCCGTCACCGAGGCCAAGGAGTTGGCGCCAGACCTCGACATGGCGGTCGTGGCGGTCGATGAGCAGGCGCCGCACCTCGACGGCGTGATCGGTGGCGGGGGAGTATCTGCTCCGGCACCCGCAAGGCCCGAGATCGGGGTCCGCGACACCGCGGCCGTGATGTTCACCTCCGGCACGACGGGCCGGCCCAAGGGTGTGGAGATCACGCAGGCCAACTACGCGTTCTGCGGCAAGATCATGGCCGAGCGAGCCGGCTTTGACCCCGATGCTCGACTGCTGGTGGTGCTGCCGCTGTTCCACGGCAACGCCCAGTACTACTCCTTCGCCGCGGCCATCTGGTCGGGGGCCGCCATTGTGTTACAGCCGGCCTTCTCGGCGAGTCACTTCTGTGCCCAGGCAGCCGCGGGTGCTGCCACGGCGGCCAGCCTCTTCGCCGCGCCGTTGCGCATGATCCTGGCTCGGGGCGCGTCCGGACCGAGGCTGACCCTGGATCACTGCTGGTACGCCCAGAACGTGAACGATGACCAGTACGCGCAGCTCAGCGAACTCTTCGGCTGCCTGCCGCGCCAGCTCTGGGGCATGACCGAGACCCTTCCTGCCGCGCTGACCAACCCCCGCACCGACCCCGTGCCCTCCTCGATGGGGCAGCAGACGCCGGGTTGCCTCGTTGACGTTCAGGACGCTGACGGCGGGCCGGTTCCCGATGGCGAGGTCGGTGAACTCGTGGTGGGCGGCGAGCGCGGCATCACGCTGTTCTCGGGGTACCTCGACGACCCGGAAACCACCGAGGCGTCGTTCCGCGACGGCTGGCTGCTGACCGGCGACCGGACCCGGCGAGACGCAGCGGGGCACTACTACTTCGACGGGCGCCACAGCGAGGTGCTGAAGGTGTCGGGCGAGAACGTGTCGGTCGTGGCTGTGGAGGCGGTTCTGGCGGCCCATCCCGGTGTGCTGGAGGCCGCTGTGGTGGGGCGGGCCGATCCGATCCGCGACGAAGTGCCGGTGGGGTTCGTGGTGGCCCGAGACCCGGCCAGGCCACCGAGTTCTGCTGAGTTGCTGGCCTGGTGTGGTGAGCGTCTCGGCAAGGCAGCGATGCCCCGCGACCTGACCCTGCTGGACGAGCTGCCCCGCACGTCGGTCGGCAAGATCCGCAAGTTCCTGCTGGCCGGACGCGCTGCCGTCGGCGCCTGACGTGTCGGCGCTGGTCGTTAGGGTCCGGCCAATCGCCGCTTCTTCGCGCATGTGGCATGATGCGTCACCAATTGACCGGTAGAAGCAGGTGCCCGAATCCGGCACCTTCAATCGCAACAGAGGGGAACAGCTCATGAGACAGCCAACGCGCACGTTGCTACTTCTCGTATCCGTCGCCGTCGCCGGCCTGCTGGCCGCTTCCTGCGCCGACACCGAGACCGCCGACGCTGCGGCGGCCGCCGCCTCGGCGGCGTCACAGGCCGCGGACTCGGCGATGAACGTGGCCGACGCCGCCGCCTCCGATGCCGGAGAGGCACTTGCCGGGCTCGGAGCCACGGCCGCCGACGCCGCAGCCGCAGCCGCCGACGCGACTGCCGCGGGTGCCGAGGCAGCCGCAGCGGGTGCCGAGGCAGCCGCAGCGACCGCCGCCGCCGAGGCGGCCCTGCTGGCCGCGGAGGCGTCCCAGGCGGCCGCCGACCTCGCACAGGCCACGGCCGAGGGCAACCAGGAGGCCGTCGCGGCAGCCGAGGAGGCTCTCACCGCCGCCCAAGCGGCAGCCGATGCAGCCTCGGCAGACGCTGCAGCGGCCCAGGCCGAGGCAGAGGCCGCGCAGGCCGAAGCCGCAGCCGCGCAGACCGAAGCCGCGGAGGCGCGAGCCGAGGCCGAGGCGGCCCAGGCCGAGGCTGCTGCCGCGCAGGCTGAAGCCGCCGCCGCCCAGAGCGAAGCCGCTGCTGCACAGTCTGAGGTCGCAGAGGCACAGGCGACCATCGAGGGGCTGATGCGGGACGCCATGATCGCGGCACTCGACATGAACGGCGATGGTGACGTGCTCTTCGGCGTGGCAACCGCCGGACCGCGCGACGACGGCGCCTACTACCAGGCCCTCGTGGAGACCGTCGAGGAGTTCTCGGCCGTCAACGGCTTCTCCGCCCCGATCATCGTCGACAACATCCAGCCCGCCGACGCCGCAACCGAGCTCGCCAATCTTGCCGAACAGAACGTGGACGTCCTGGCGGTCGGCGCGGGTGAGATTGCGGAGCCTCTTGCGGCCCTGACCGAGGAGTATCCGGAGATCTTCTGGTACTGCAACTGCGGCGCGGGCTACCAGGAGCTTCCGGGCCTCGCCCAGTCCCAGGACGACGGCGCGCAGATCGGCTACAGCGCCGGCTATGCCACGGGCATCCTGCTGCGCGACAGCGGCGGCGACACCGCCCACTTCATCGGCTGCTGCGACCTGCCCTTCGAGGTGGAGTCCTACCTGACCTTCGAGATGGGGTTGAAGGCGGTGGACGAGAGCTTCACGGCGATCTATGTGCCGACCGGTAGGTACCCGTTCGACTTCGACAACATCGCCGGGGCGACCGAGGCGTTCAACAGCTCGGCGGCCGAGGGTGCCGACGCCGTCTACCCGTATCTCGGCGGTGCGCACGAGCCGGTGGTCGCACTGGCCAACGAAGCGGGCCTCATCACGATGTCCGCCGGTGCCTCCGACGTGTGCGAGCGCACCGACCTGGACTACGACATCGCCGT
The DNA here is from genome assembly GCA_028824415.1 of bacterium. Lineage (GTDB taxonomy): Bacteria > Actinomycetota > Acidimicrobiia > Acidimicrobiales > CATQHL01 > VXNF01. The sequence continues at coordinate 20,919 of JAPPDX010000120.1, forward strand.
GCAGTTCGACGCGGGCGACTACATCGCCACGCTGCTCGAACTGATCGCCGACGGCGCCTTCGGCGAGGGCGAGAGCTTCCTCTTCAGCGTCGGGGCGTTCCCGTTCGTGGGCGCCAAGATGTGTGATCCCACGCCCGAGCAGCAGGCAGAGTTCGACGCCGAGCTGGCACGGATCGCCGCCGGCACCTACGCCGAGGCGTTCTTCGCCATCAAGGCCGAGGCCTACGGCTTCTAGACGCCGCAGCAGTCGAACAGACGAGACGGCAGGCCCGCCACCGGGGGATGGAACTCCGGAGGCGGGCCTGCCGCATTCACAAGCGAACGCTTGTCAGTCCGGCTAGCGCCCGTCATGCCGGCAAAGAGCCTGCCCCGGGCTCGATCCGGGGCCGGAGTCCATGGCTCAGGACACTTCTCGCTCGATGACCTCCCCGGCTGCTGAGCTAACGGGCATCACCAAGCGCTTCGGCGCCGTGGTGGCCTGCGACAACGTGGATCTGGAACTGCGACGAGGCGAGATCCACGGGATCCTCGGCGAGAACGGCGCCGGCAAGTCGACGCTCATGAAGGTGCTGATCGGCCTCGTGCTGCCCGATGCCGGCGTGATCCGCATCGACGGCGAACCGCGCCGCATCAGCGACCCGGCCGAGGCGGCCGAGTTGGGCATCGGCATGGTGCACCAGCACTTCAGCCTCGTGGAACCGCTCACGGTCTGGGAGAACGTCATCCTGGGCGAGCGCGTCCGGCTCGATGCAACGGCTGCGAAGCGGCGAGTGGGGGAGATCAGCGAGCGCTACGGCCTCGCCATCGATCCCGACGAGCGGGTCAGCGACCTGAGCGCCGGCCTGCGCCAGCGTCTGGAGATCATCAAGTGCCTGCGGCGCGATCCGGCCATCGTCATCCTCGACGAGCCCACCTCGGTTCTCACACCGGGGGAATCGGAGCAGCTGTTCGAGGTGCTGAGACGCGTCGTGGAGCGCGAGAACAAGGCAGTGGCCCTCGTCAGCCACAAGCTGGACGAGGTGCTGGCGGCGACCGACCGGATCACCATCATGCGTGCCGGAGCGGTCGTGGATCGCCGGGGCACCGGCGACGCCGACGCCCCGGGGCTGGCGCGGGCGATGGTGGGGCGTCCGGTGTCACTGCGCTCGGAGGGCGCGGCCTTGGGTCACATCGAGACTTTCGAGGACGATCCTGCTGTGACGGAGCCGGCGGTCGAGGCCGCCGTCGAAGCCACCGAGCCGCAGCCCGTGCTGTCGATCCGCGGCGCGGTGGCACGCGGCCGCGACGGCCGGACGCTGCTGGACGGCCTGTCGCTGGAGGTGCGCCCGGGAGAGATCGTCGGGGTCGCGGGTGTGGAGGGGAACGGCCAGGCCGCCCTCAGCGATCTGCTCTCGAGCCTCCTGCGGCTCGAGAGCGGCACGGTCCGAGTTCGTGACACCGAGCCGCCGCCCGGTCGTCCCGGAGCGATGGCTGCCGCTGGGGTTGCGGTGGTGCCGGCGGACCGCCACGAGTCCGGGTGCGTGCTGGACATGACCGTGGAGGAGAATCTGACGCTGGTCTCGCCGCCGCGAGCCCGAACGGGCCGAGCCCTGCTCGACCGCGCCGCACGCGCCTTGCTGGACCGCGCCGGACGCCAGGCACACGCCGAGCGGCTCATCGAACAATTCGGAATCCAGACGCCCGCAGCGGATGCCCCGATGTGGTCGCTCTCGGGCGGCAACCAGCAGCGCGTCGTGCTGGCGCGTGAACTCAGCGGCGATCCCGTGGTGTTGGTGGCGGCCCAGCCGACGCGGGGCCTCGACGTCGGGGCCATCGAGTACGTCTCCGAGCGACTCCGGGAGGCGGCGGCCAGCGGCGTGGGCGTGCTCCTCATCTCCACGGAACTGGAGGAGGTGCTGGATCTGGCCGATCGGATCGTCGTGATCTTCCGGGGACGAATCATCGGTGAGATGGACCGCGTCAACCTCGATGTCGAGCGGCTGGGCCTGCTGATGAGCGGAGCGCAGGAGGAGGCCTCGTGACCGCCACCGGCGCGGCCGCGAGTGCCGGCAGCGTCCGCTACGACCGTGCCCGCGAGAGCGCGACGGTGCTCGGCATCTATCTCGCCAGCATCGCCGTCGCCCTCATGGTGGCTGCGCTGGTGCTGTTCGCCACCGGGGGTTCGTGGACGAGCGTGCTGTCGGCGCTGCTGGACGGCAGCGTGCGCGGCCCGGGGCGCTGGGGTACGACCATCGGTGTGGGCATTCCCCTGCTCCTGGTGGCGCTCGGCACGATCATCAACTCCAGGGCCGGGCTGGTGAACCTCGGCCAGGAGGGGCAACTGTTCGTCGGCGCCGCGCTCGGAACCTACGTCGCGACCCATATCGGCGTGGGCGGTCCGGGCGTGCTGTTCCTCATCATGCTGGCCGGCGTGGCTGGTGGGGCGATCTGGGCGGGCATCGCCGCGGTCCTGCGCTATCAGCGGCGCATGCCTGAGGTGCTGACCACGCTTCTCCTGGTGTTCGTCGCGGCGCAGGCGGTGGGCTACGGCCTGAAGAACAAGAATCTCCTGCTGGATCCGACGCCGGACCAGGCCAACCGGAACCTGATCAGTGAACGGTTGCGCCCCGACACACGGATTCCCCGCCTCGACTGGTTCGGCAACGACTTCCCCATGACCGCCTTCATCGCGTTGCTGCTGGCGATCCTCGTGACACTCGTGCTGCGCTGGACGATCGTCGGCTTCCGCCTGCAGATGCTGGGCCGCGGCCCGCGCACGGCACACCGGGCCGGAGTCAGCGAGGCGCGCTACGGCGGTCTGGCGCTCGTGATCTCCGGGGCGTTCTGCGGACTGGCGGGGGCGTTCATGCTGACGGGCGGCGACTTCGGGAACTACCGGCTCACCCCCAACTACCCGGTGAACATCGGCTGGGAGGGACTGCTCGTGGCGCTCGTGGGCCGCAATCACCCGCTCGTGGTGATCCCGGTGGCGTTCGTGTTCGCCGCGTTGCGCACCGGGTCGGGGTTCCTGGCGGCCACCGGTGTGGACCGCGACATCACGAAGGTCGTGCAGGCGCTGCTGGTGCTGGCCTTGCTGGTGCCGCCTGCCATCCTGTTCGTCCGGGACCGGCGCCGGGCTCTGGCCGCGGCTGCAGAGAGGGTGTAGGTCATGGTCGGCGACTTCTTCGTCGCGGTCGGGGACGTGCTCTCGAGTGAGACCACCTACAGCAGCGGCTGGCGCCTGGCGGTGGCGTTGGCGTTCGTGGCGGTGGGGGAGTGGATTGCCGAGCGCGCCGGCACCATCAACATCTCCGTGGAGGGGTCCATGCTGGCCGGTGCGTTCGCCTCGGCCATGGGCTACGACGCCTCCGGATCCGTGGCGGTCGGCCTTCTGATCGGCGCGGCGGCCGGCCTGCTGGTGGGCGCCGTGCAAGCACACTTCAGCCACAATCTCACGGCCAACCAGTTCGTGGTGGGCCTCACGCTCAACATCCTGGTGCTGGGTCTGGCCAGCTTCCTCAACAGCAGCCTCAAACCCGAGACGGCCACGGCACACGTCTTCGAGGTGCCCGGTCTGGTGGAGATTCCGCTGCTGGGGCCGGCCCTGTTCGGCCAGCCCTGGCCGCTGTACCTGCTGTACCCGCTCATCCCGCTGGCCTGGTGGCTCGTCTACCGCACCCGCTGGGGACTGGAGGTGCGGGCGGTGGGGGAGAACCCCCAGGCTGCCGATGTGTCCTCCATCGACGTGAACGCACGGCGCCGGCAGGCCATCTACGTCGCCGGCGTCACCTCGGGACTGGGCGGCGGCTACCTGCTGTTGGGCCAGGTCGGCTGGTTCGAGGACGCCATCGTGGGCGGGCAGGGGTTCATCGCCATCGCTGCGGTGATCTTCGGCGGCTGGACGCTGCGGGGGGCGATGCTCGGCTGCCTGCTGTTCGGCAGCGCCAACTCCTTCCGGTTGAGCCTGCCTGCCGTGGGTCACCCGCTCAACTCCGAACTGCTGTCGTCGCTGCCGTTTGTGCTAACCATCTGCGTCATGGCGCTCTTCGCACACCGCACCCGCGAGCCGCAGTCCCTGGCCCGGCCCTTCATCCGGGGCCTGCGATGAAGGCTGTCCTCTACGACGTCCACGGCGGCCCCGAGGTGCTGCGCTACACCGACGTGGCCGACCCCGAGCCCGGGCCCGGCGACGTGGTGGTGCAGGTCGCCGCCACGGCCCTGAACCGGCTCGACATCGTGCAGCGGGCCGGCTACTTCACGATGCCCGGATTCGCGTTCCCGCACATCGCCGGCATGGACGTGGCGGGTACGGTCGCCGTCGTCGGCGAGGGCGTGGACGACGTCTCCGCGGGTGACCGCGTCGTGGTGGATCCGTCGATGTCGGGGGTGCGGGAGGACTCGCGCCTCGCCGGGCGCGGCGACCTCTACGGCGAGTTGGGGATCATCGGCGCCACCGCCGACGGCGGCTACGCCGAGCTGTGCCTCGTCCCGGCCAGCCACGTCTTCCCGCTGCCCGACGGCATGAGCTTCGACGAGGCAGTGGTGTTCCCGACCTGCTGGATGACCGCGGCACACGCCCTGTTCGACGTCGGCGGGCTGCAGGCCGGCGAGACGGTGATGATCCACGCGGCGGGCAGCGGGGTGTCGACGGCGGGGATCCAGCTGGCCGTCGCTGCCGGAGCGACGGTGCTCGCCACAGCAGGCACCGACGAGAAGTGTGCCCGGGCCACCGAGTTGGGCGCCGCGGCGGTCGCCAACAACCGCACGGAGAACATCGCCGGCTGGGCGCGCCAGGTCACCGAGGGCGCCGGGGTGGACATGGTCTTCGACCACGTGGGCCCGGCGCTCTGGGAGGCGTCGATGTTCTCGCTGGGCGTCCGCGGCCGGCTGGTCAACGTGGGCAACACCACCGGCGACTCGGTCACGGTCCCGTCGCTGGGGCACCTGTTCCACATGGGTCTGCACATCATCGGCTCGGACCCGTACCGCCCGGAGGAGTTCGGCCCGGTCTGGGAGCAGTACTGCAGCGGCGACTTCGTGGCGCCGGTGGACTCGGTGATGCCCCTCGCCGAGGCGGGCGCCGCCCAGGAGCGGATGTTCGCCAGCGACCTCTTCGGCAAGATCCTGCTGCGCCCCTGAAGCACAACCGAGTCATGTGGCAGACCGCGTCCTCCGTCATTCCGGCGGAGGCCGGAATCCACCGTCCGGCGGTTCGCCTCGTACCTGCGTCCGATCTTTGGACACGTTCGTAGGGTCACGCCGTGGCGGACTCCCCCTACCCGGAGTTGAAGAAGACCCACACCATGGCGCGGGTGGGCCGCCCCTGGACCGACGTGAAGCCCGTGCCGTCGGCGCCGGTGTGGAACGTGATCTTTGGCCTCGGCGCCTACTGGATGCTGGTCGGGGCAATCGAACTCGGGCTGTTCGACGCGCTCTGGGAGCACGGACCGCTGGATCCCGGCGAGTTGGCGAAGCACCTGGAATCGTCGGCGCCGCACGTGGAGTCGCTCGCGGACGCTCTCGTGGTTCTCGGACTGCTCGACCGCCACGAGGGCCGTTTCGATCTGAACGACTGCTCCCGGCGCTACCTCTGCAGCGAGAGCCCCGCACCGATGGCCGACCTCGTGGCTGTGGCGCCCGGCCCGGCGGAGAACTGGACCGACCTGGTCGGGACCATCCGCCGCGGCGAACCGGCCCGCCCGGTGGACGGCGACGGTGCGGGATTCTGGGTGCCGCTGGTGGAGGGGACGTTCGGCACGGTGCTTCGCGCCGCCTCGCGCGCCGACGCCTGGATCTCTTACAGCCACCTGAACGCGCCGCGGGTGGCCGATCTCGGCGCGGGAGGTGCGCCCTGGAGCATCGCCGTGCTGCTGGCCTGTCCCGGTGCCACCGCTGTCGTGAACGACCTGCCGGAGGTGCTCGAGGTCGCTCGAGCGCGCCTCGCCGAGGCCGGAGTGGAGGATCGCTGCGAGTTGCGCCCCGGCGACTATCACACCGTCGCGCTGGAGGACGAGTCGTTCGACCTGGTGGTTCTCGGGCACATCTGCCGCACCGAGGGGGCCGACGGCACTCGGGCGCTACTGGGGCGGGCGGCCGCGGCCCTGCGCCCCGGCGGGCGCGTGCTGGTGTCGGACTACTTTCGAACCGAGGATCCGAGCCGCAGCCCCCAAGGGGTCTTCATGGCGGCCACCATGGCGGTATGCACGGTGCGCGGGACCGCCTTCACCTACGAGCAGATGTCAAGCTGGCTGCGCGAGGCCGGACTCGGAGAGGTTCGCCTGATCGAGCCGATTGCCGCCCAGCAGATCTTCGTGGCGACCAAACCGACCGGGCCCCCGGAGTCATCTGACTAGTGTCGATTCACCATCTCGTGATTCCGGCGAAGGCCGGAATCCATAGTCCGGCGTGACGCCCGCGCCGTGAGTCAGTGACCGACCGGATCCCCGGCACAACCGAAAGGCGGGAAGATGAGTTCCTCCAACGACACCAGTGATCCCGGCCGGCTCGAGCCCGTCGATCTCCTGATCCGGGCAGGTCACGTCGTGACCATGAACCCGCGCCGGGACATCGTCCGCCACGGCGCGGTGGCGGTGCGCGGCAGCGAGATCGTGGCGGTGGGGAAGGAGGCCGATCTGCGCGCCCGCTACGAGGCGGCGGCGACTGCCGGCGGCGACCGTTTCGTGGCCACGCCGGGCATGGTCAACAGCCACATCCACATCACCGGCGAGCCCCTCACCCGGGGGTACGTACCCGACGACATCGACTTCGCGGAGAACGTGTTCGGCTGGCTCTGCCCGCTCTATGCCACCTACACCGCCAACGACGAGCGCATCTCGGCGCAACTGGCCGCCACCGAGATGCTGCGCTCGGGTACCACCTGCTTCCTGGAGGCCGGCACGGTGCGGTTCCTGGACGACGTGGTGGACGGGCTCGTCGAGGTGGGGATCCGCGGAAGGGTCGGGCGCTGGGTGTGGGACCTGCCGCCCGAGCCAGACGTCTATCGCCAGAACACCGACGAGGCCATCGCCAACCTGCAGGCCGTGCTGGACCGTCACGGCTCGGTGGCGGGCGGGCGCATCGCCGGCCACGTGATCCTCGTGGGGCACAACACCGCCTCGGATCCGCTGTGGCGGGCGGCCCGCGAGATCGCCACGGACTCCGGGGCGGGTTTCAGCTTCCACATGTCGCCGGCGCAACTGGACCCGGACTCCTTCCTGGCGGAGTTCGGCCAGCGCCCGATCGTGCACCTCGCCGAGTTGGGGGTCCTGGACGACGACGTGGCACTGACACACTGCGTCCGCGTCGATGACACGGAGGTCCGGATCCTGGCCGAGACGGGTGCCAGTGTGGCGCACTGCCCGACGACGGCGCTGAAAGTGGCCTACGGCGTGACCCAGGTGGGCAAGATGCCCGAGATGATGGCCGCCGGGGTGAATGTGGCCATCGGCACCGACGGCAACAACGCCTCCAACTACTCCGACCTGATGCGGGCCACCTACCTGGTGGCCGGCCTGTTCAAGGACGCTCGCTGCGACCCGCAGATGTTCCCCGCCGAGATGGCGTACGAGATGGCCACGCTCGGCGGTGCCGGGGCCGTGCAGGCGCACGATCAGATCGGATCCCTGGAGGCCGGCAAGAAGGCCGACATCGTGCTGCACGACACCGACCGGCCCGAATGGCGCCCGCTGCTGAACGTCATGAGCCAACTCGTCTGGTCGGCCGACGGGCGTGGGGTGCACAGCGTCTGGGTGGACGGCGCGCAGGTGGTGGACGCCGGGCACATGACCACCATCGACGAGGAGCGCCTCTGGGCGGACTGCCAGGCCGCCGGCGAGGCCATCTGCGCCCGCTCGGGCCTTCCCGACAAGGCCAAGTTCCCGATGGTCTGATGAGCACCGCGCCATGAGCGGACTACGTTTCGAGGCCGAGATCACGCCGGGCATGGCGCCGGCGGAGGTGGCGGCGCTCGCGACGCAGGTGGAGCGGGCCGGATTCGATCGGCTGGGCATCTCCGACGTCGTGTTGTGGCACGACTGCTGGGTGCTGATGACCCTCTGTGCCGCCGCCACGGAGCGGTTGGAGATCGGGCCGCTGGTGACCAATCCCTATTCGCGCCACCCGGTCGTGCTGGCGGGCGCCGTTGCCACCCTTGGCGAGGCCTCCGGCGGCAGGGCGTTCCTGGGTCTCGGTGTCGGCGCCGGTCTCGAGCAGTTCGGGATGGACTATCCCCGGCCGGTCCGCACGCTGCGGGAGGCGGTGAGGATCTGCCGAGGGCTGTGGGCGGGGGAGGAGGTCACGTTCTCCGGTGAGGTGTTCTCCGCCGACCGGGCGCGCCTGAAGAGCCCGCCGGCAGCTTCACCGGCGCTAGTGCTCGGCAGCCGCAGCCCGGGGGTGATGCGCCTGGCGGGCGAACTGTCCGACAGGGTCCTGATCGGCGCGCGCTACTGGTCGGTGGCGCAAGCCGACGAGTACCGAGGCTGGCTGGCTGAAGGTGCCGCCCGGGTCGATCGCCCGCTCGAGAGCCTGGAGATCTCGCCTCGCCTCACGGTCTGCATCTCTGCTGACGGCGATCTGGCGCGCCGCAGTGTGAAGCGCTACGTGGCGCACTACCTGAGCATCCTGCGCCCACCCGATCTCGACCTGCGGCCCGGTCTCCTCGAGGCCGTCGACGCGGCGCTGGCGGAGGCACGCGGCTGGTACTTCGACCACGGCCGCCACGACCCGCCGGCGTTGTTCGATCTCATCGACGACGACCTGGTCGAGCGGTTCGCCGTGGCCGGCACACCCGCCGAATGCGTGGAGCAGATGCGTCGTATCTCCGAACTAGGGTTCGACTCGTTCAGCCTCAACCTGGCCGCCGTGGCGCGGCAAACCATGTACGGCGGCCTCGCCGAGACCATCGATGGCGCGGCCCGGGTGCTCGCAACGCTTCGAGCAGCCTGAAGGGCGCATTCGCGCCGGCGGTGCTGGTCGTCGCGCTGCTCGCAACCGGTTGCGGGAGTGGCGACGGTGCATCGCCCTCCAGCGGTGCGGCGACCGAGGCGGCGCCCGCCACTGAGGCGCCGGCATTCGGTGGGGACGACCCGGCTGTGATCACCTCGACCGCGCCGGCTCCGGTGGCCGGCAGCACCGTTGAGCCGGCCGAGCCCGCGACACCGGCAACCACCACGACACCGGGAACAAGCATTGAGGCGCTCATCGAAGACGCCGATGCCCTCCCCGGGATCGGCGAAAGCGCCGAGGGAGCCGCGGGCCAGGAGATTGTGGAGGAAACCGGTGCCGGCAGCGGGCAGGCCTCCGCCGATGCCTCGGCAGTGACCGGCTCGGAGGGTGGCAGGGCCGAAGAGGCGGCGGTCGGCGACCTACCCGCCGGAGCGGATGACCAGTTGTCGACGGGCACCGCGCCCGCGGGGCCGGAGGAGGAGGCCGCGCTGGAGGTCGTCGTCAGCGAGGACGTCCCCGACGTCGAGATGCTGGACGTGTCCACCGGCTCGACGGTGGGCCTCCGCTCGGTGGTCACCGGTCATACGCCGTTGCTGTTCTGGTTCTGGTCACCGCTTTGACTGACCTGCCAGGAGGAGGCTCCGGGCCTCGAGCAGTTCGCTCGGGACAATGCAACCCGTCTCACCGTCGTCGGCGTCGGCGGCGAGGGCGACATGGAATATGCCCGCCGGTTCGTGGCCGACTTCGGTGTCACGTTCACGATGCTCTGGAGCGATACGTTCGCGGTGTGGCGCCACTACGAGGTCATGACGAGTTCGGACTTCTGGTTGCTGGACAGCACCGGGAACCGGGTGGGCGACGCGCCCGCTGCGTATGATCCGGTTCTGGTGGAACAGCTTCTCTCCGGTCTGAGGACGTGAGCCGGACACGGCTCCGAGCCGGACCCGGCCGGGTCGCGCTGGCGGCACTGGTGGCCTGCATGCTCGTGGTTGCCGTGCCCGCCGGTGTCGGCGGTCAGGAGGCCTCCGACACCGACGACGCCCTCCCCGAGGTCGATGCGAGGATCACGGCCCAACGTCACGAGAACGATCACGTGGAGTTCGCCCTGCAGTTGCGGGTCGAGGATGATCCGTGGACCGATCGGATCCTGCCGAGACTCCGGTTCTTCCCTCCGGATGTCGAGATCGGCCGCTGGCTCGGCAGCTCGACGCTGTCCGTGCAGCGCGAGCCCACGCCCGAGGAATCCATCCCCGCCGCAGAGGTCGAGCTTCGAATCACGGCGCAGCGGGTCGACGGCGACCGGATCGAGTTCGCTCTCCAGCAACGCGCTCCGGGTGAGGCGTGGGGCGAGCGGCTTTTGCCGTCGCGCCGATTCTTCCCGAAGGCGACCGAGGTCGGCCGTTGGCTGGTCAGCTCGCCGCTGGCTGTGCAGCTCACCGTGATCCCGACCGCTCCCGAACCGGCCGCCACCGGTGAGGACGATACGGCGGTCGATGACACCACCGGCGACGACGAGCCCGCCGTCGAAGGGGTCTCCGACGACCTCCTGGATTTCGACATGATCGACGTCCAGACCGGCGAGACGGTCAACATCCGCTCACTCGTGGACGGCGAGACACCTCTGCTCTTCTGGCTGTGGTCGCCCTATTGAGGGATCTGCCACGGCCATGCTCCGGCCATCGAGCAGTTCGCTCGAGAGAACTCCCACCGGCTCAAAGTCGTCGGCATCGGTTCCACCGGTGACCTGGCGGACAACGAGGCCTTCATCGAGAGGTACGGGATCACCTTCCCGATGCTCTGGAACCCGTCGAGGGTGCCCACGGCCTACTACAACACCCAGACGGGCAGTTGGTCCGGTTTCTGGATGCTCGACGCCTCCGGCAACCGCCTCGTGCCCGGGCACTTCAACGTGGCGCAGGTGGAGGCCCTGCTGGATCTGCTGTTCTGACGGCAACCCTCCCGGCGGGTCGTGCGGGGGCCACTGGCGGTTGCGGTCAGTCGCCGTTGCCCCAGACGGTCTTGGCGGTGGAGTAGACGCCCTGGTCGTAGGAATACTCGATGACGTTGCCGTCGGGGTCGTTGAGGGCGCAGATGTAGCCGACGGGGGGCGGCATCTCGGTGGGAGGCATGTTGAGGCAACCGGCCGCCTCGCCTCGGGCGGCGATCTCATCGACGGCTTCGAGACTGGGCAGCTCGATGCCGAGGTGGGCGAAGGGTTTCAACAGCCCGAGGCCCTCCTGGCCGCTGCTGGCGAAGAACTCGATGAGCACCAGGATGAACGGCCGCGCAGCCTGATCGGAGTGACCCAGCCAGGCGCCGTGCCCCAGGGCGTCGGTGCGCTTGTCCAGCAGTTCCATCGGTGTGAAGGTGGTGTAGAAGTCGATGGAGGCGTCGATGTCGGCGCACGGCAGGGCCACGTGGGTCCAGCGTGCCGTCGTGGGGTGGTCCGAGTAGACGTCCTGGCGCGTGGCGGCGTCGACCTCACCTGTCATCCCGGTGGCGGCGCGCGTCTCGGCGGCACCGCGGGCGAACCCTGACTGCTCCTCGCTCATCGGTTCTCCTCCCTCGCTGTCGTCGGGTTGGGAATCGGCCCCGGGCCGCGGGCTGCTACTCGTCGGTCCAGCCCTCGGGGATCTGCGGGTCGTCGCCGCCCTGGGTCCAGAGGATGAACGTGTTGCCCCACGGATCCTCGAAGGCACAGTTGAAGCCGTTGAACTCCGCCCAGTAGTGGTTGCGCCACAGCTCGGTGGCACCGAGGCTCAGAGCCGTGTCGAGGATGCGATCCGCGCTGTCGTCGGGGCTGACCAGGATCCACATCCGCTGGGAGCGTCCCTCGGTGCGCAGCGTGCGCGGCTCGACACCGTCGGGGTTCGGGTGCGGGCGGGCGTTGGCGATGTTGTGGATGCCCATGTGCAGGTTGCCGACTCCGGAGGGCTCCCCGTCCTTGAGGAACTCGTCGCCCGGGACGATCCGGTGAAAGACGCCGGCCGGCCGTCCCTCCACCTCCCAACCGAAGACCTCCTCGTAGAAGCGTGCAGTCGCCTCGGGGTCGTCACTGGGGAAGTCGACGAAGATCAGCGTGTTGGGGTATCCCATGGAAGCACCTTCCGGGTCGTCGTGTTCGCCGGCGCCGCGCGCCGCCGTCAAGCTAGCAGCGTGGCCGTGCTCACGGTCCGGCGAGGGCGGCAACGGTGGGCCGGGCCGGCGGGGTCGGGGCGGGCGTCCCTTCGCCTCTTGGCGCTGGTGGCGTAAGGTTTTGGCGGACAGCAACGGCGGACCATCGAGGCGCCATGGGCACGACGCACGTCTTCTCAGAGAATCCCGCCTTGGCGGACGCCTGGTATGCGGTCGCCCGCACCGGTGACGTGGCCCCGGGGCCTCTGGGGGTCGGCGTGCTTGGGAAGTCGTACGTCCTCTGGCGCGACCCGGACGGGGTGTTGGTGGCATCGGCCGACCGGTGCCCGCATCGCGAGGCTCCCCTCTCGGCTGGGACGGTCATCGACGGGTGCCTGCAGTGCTGCTACCACGGCTGGCGTTTCGGCGCCGGGGGCCGCTGCGTGCTGGTGCCCTCAGCCCAGCCGGGCGTACCCGTACCGCCGCGAGCCCACTTGGACCCGGTGGGAGTGCAGGAGCGCTACGGGCTCGTGTGGATCTGCCCGGGGGTTCCCCGCGAGGACATCCCGAAGATCACCCAGGAGGACGATCCGGCGTTCCGCCGCATCAACCCCGATGTGGAGGTCTGGACGACGTCGGCCACACGCATGGTCGACAACTTCCTGGACATAACCCACTTCCCGTTCGTGCACGCCGGCACAATCGGCGGCGAGAGCGACGAGGTGATTCCGAGGCTCGAGTTGGAGCAGCTCGACGACAGCTTCTTCGGCTACGCCTACGACGTGACCGTCAGCAACCCGGAGATCGCCGCCGCCACCTCGGGCGTGCAGGGCGCCGGGGCGGTCACCCGCAGGATGTCCAGCGGGTTTGCCCTCCCGTTCGCCTGCCGCAGCACCATCGCGTACGAGACCGGCCTCGAGCACATCCTGCTGCTGCTGTCGACCCCCATTGACGACGTGACGTCCTACTTTGCCTTCGTGGTGTGGCGCAACGACGACTTCGCGGTGCCGTCCGACGAGGTGATTCGCTTCGACCTGGCCATCGGCGCGGAGGACAAGGCGATGCTGGAGCGCCTCGATGGCGTGTTGCCGCTGGATCTCGCCGGAACCGTGAGCGTGCAGTCCGACAAGCCTTCGGTGGAGTGGCGTCGCCGCTTCGCCTCCCTGCTGGCCAGTAACTAGCGCGACCCCCTCAAGGGCGCTGACTTCCACGCGCCACGCTGGTTCCCACACCGTCATGCGGGCTCTCACACCGTCATTCCGGCGAAGAGCCTGCCCCGGACTTGATCCGGGGCCGGAATCCAGGCGCTCCGGAAGCGCCGTCAGGGCATGTAGCCGAGGCCGGCGAGAATCCGCTCGGCCGCCTCCACGTCTCCATCCAGGCTGACGAGGCCACCGCTGAGTGCCGCGTCGCCGGCAATGCGGCCGCCCGCCAACCGGGTGTAGGTGTGGGCGCTGGTGCGCACGGTGATCGTGGGTCCGGCCCCGCCGTCGAAGCTCTCCACCAGCCGGCCGCGGCGCTCGGCGACCTGCACCCTCCAGCTGCGGGCCGCGGGTCCGGTCAACTCGATCAGCACCCGGGCCCCGTCCGGTGCCCGGCCCAGCTTGGCGACGGCGAATCCCACGGCGAAGGCGAACTCGTCGAGGGCCATCTCCACCACCGGGCCGCTCACGTGACCCGGCCGGCCCACGGCGCCGCGGATGTCCTGCTCGTGCACCCAGCTGTCCAATGTCCTGATCCGCATGAACCGCCCGTAGGTGTCGGTGCCGGCCGGGGTCCACGACTCGGCGTCGAAGTCCGCCTGCGTCATGGCGGCGAGCACCGCCAGGCGGGCCGCGGTGACCTCACCGAACTCCTCCAGCACGCGTTCCGGTGCCCAGGGACGCCGTTCGGCGATCCACAACTCGTTCATCCGCCCGATCTCGTTGTGCACGTGCGGGACATCGCCGACGTCGATCTCCGGGGCCGGATCCCCGAGCAGCATCCGTTCGGTGCCGATGATGTGGCTGACGTTGTCCTGCACGCTCCAGCCGGGGCAATCCGTGGGTGCCGCCCACTCCGAGGCGCTCAGTGCCGCGCACAGCTCGGTGATGGCCCCCCATGCGTCCGCCAGGGCGGCGACGGCGCTTTCCCTGTTGACGGTGACCATGGCACCTCCTCGCTTCGCCGCAGCGCGGTCACGCTACCAGCGCCGCTGCGAGCGCCTTGAGCGAAACGGTCCACCGGTCCCTCAATCTCTTTGGCGACGAGCCTGCCCCGCAGTCGATCCGAGGCCGGAATCCCGGTGGCTCGCAGCGGAGTGCCAGGACCGCGGATTGCGTTGCGCACTCCTAGCCTGACGGCACCGAGTTGCCCGGAGGGACACATGGCCTGGGATTTCGCCACCGATGAGGACTTCCAGCCGAAGCTGGACTGGATGCGGGAATTCCTGGACCGCGAGATCCTGCCGCTGGAGGCAATCGCCGGCGACTGCACGCCGGAGCAGTGGCGGGTGCTCACCGACCCGCTGAAGGAGCAGGTGAAGCAGCAGGGGCTCTGGGCC
>JAPPDX010000119.1 GCA_028824415.1 bacterium
ATCACAGACATGACTACCTCCTAATCGAGGTGTCAAGCCAACAGGGGGACCCTCACTGTCACACAAGCACCTCGAACACAGTGCCCGACCCGAGTGGGATTTCATTGCTCGCTATGCTCTTCCGCCGCTGGGCCGTCGAACCTGGAGATGGCGCTTTGCGTACGCGCAAGGGTGTTTGCGAGTTGTCTCGCTGTGTCTCAATAGATCTTGAGGTCGCCGCGCGAACGGAGCGCATCCATGCGTTCGCCGGCAAGCGACCGGACACCGGCCGATCCGTCGTATTCCCCGAACGAGGGCGCACCTTCCATCAAGCGCTGGCCGACCTCGACGATCTCGCCGACGGCGCGAGCTTCGTGCTCGGCCACAACCTCATCAAGTTCGACCGCCCTCATCTGCGGGCCGCGAAGCCCAGCCTGCGGCTTCTGCAGATGCCGGCGGTCGACACGCTGTGGCTCAACCCCTTGGCGTTCCCGCGCAACCCGTATCACCGTCTCGTCAAGCATTACCAGGACGGGCAACTCACACGCGAGCGCCGCAACGACCCGAAACTCGACGCGGAGCTCGCCCTGCGGGTGTTCGGGGACCAGCAGAAGCAACTGCTCGAGACACCCTCGCACCTGATGGTCGCCTGGCACTGGCTCACCACCGCTGGTGGTTCGCCCGGATTCGACCTGTTCTTCCAGACCCTGCGTGGCGCGCCCCGGCCGGACTATGCCCAGGCGCGCGGGGCAATCCGCACCTGTCTCGACGGCGTCGCATGCGAGGTACAGGCACGTCGCCTGATCGCGGATGCGGCAATGCAGGGCTGGCCGCTCGCCTATGCGCTCGCGTGGCTGTCGGTCTCGGGAGGCAACTCGGTGATGCCTCCCTGGGTGCGGCACCAGTTCCCGGAGGCAGGGCAGTTGGTTCGTCGCCTGCGCGACGAGGCCTGCGCCGATCAAGGCTGCGCCTGGTGCCAGGAGCGCCACAACCCCTCCATAGAACTCAAGCGCTTCTTCGGCTTCGACGGCTTCAGGCCGGAACCCGCCGACGACAACGGGCGTCCCCTGCAGCAGCTCATCGTCGAGGCGGCAATGCAGGGCCGCGACGCGCTGGGGATACTGCCGACCGGTACCGGCAAGTCGCTGTGCTATCAGATTCCGGCGCTGTCCCGCTATGACAAGACGGGCGCCTTGACCGTGGTGATTTCGCCTCTGGTGGCGCTCATGGCCGACCAGGTGGCGGGGCTCGAGAAATACGGGATCACGTCGTGCGTGGCGGTCAACAGCCTGCTGTCAATGCCCGAGCGGGCCGAGGCGCTGGAGAGGGTGCGCCTCGGCGACGTCGCCATCGTGCTGATCTCACCTGAGCAACTGCGCAACCGGTCGCTGCGACGAGTGTTGCAGCAGCGCGAGATCGGTGCCTGGGTGCTCGACGAGGCTCATTGCCTATCGAAGTGGGGACACGACTTCCGCCCCGACTACCGCTACGTGGGGCGCTTCATCCGCGAGAAGGCAGGAACGTCACGAGTGCCGCCGGTGCTGTGCCTGACCGCGACGGCCAAGCCGGCTGTGACCGTTGAGATCGTCGACTACTTCCGCAAGGAACTCGACATCGACATGGAGAAGTTCGACGGCGGCAGCAAGCGGAAGAATCTGGACTTCGACGTGGTCAGGACCGACAGCACTACGAAGTTCGCCGACATCCACCGGATCCTGACCCACCATCTCCCGCCGGAGGCGGACGGCGGTGCGATCGTGTACTGCGCCACCCGGCGGGCGACCGAAGAGGTGGCCAACTTCCTCAACGAGTCGGATGTCGATGCCGACCGCTTCCACGCCGGCTTACCGCCCGAGGAGAAGAAGGACATCCAGCAGAGCTTCATCGAGGGCCGCCTGCGGGTGATTGCCGCCACGAACGCCTTCGGGATGGGCATCGACAAGCCCGATGTACGGCTGGTGATCCACGCCGACATCCCGTCGTCGCTGGAGAACTACCTGCAGGAGGCCGGGCGCGCCGGCCGGGACCAGGAGCAGGCCCACTGCGTCCTGCTCTACACCGCTGACGACGTGGAGCGGCAGTTCGGCATGTCGGCGCGCTCCCGGCTCACACGGCGCGAGATCCACGGCGTGTTGCGGGCGCTGCGCAATCTCAACCGGCGCGACCGCTGCGGCGGCGAGGTCGTGGCCACGTCCGGGGAGATCCTCGGTCAGGACGAGGAGCAGGACTTCCGACGGGACTCGGCCACCGACGACACGCGGGTGCGAACGGCGGTGGCCTGGCTGGAGGAGTCGCGCCTGCTGACCCGTGAGGAGAACGACGTGCGGGTCTTCCCGTCATCGCTTCGCGTCAACTCTCTCGAGCAGGTCCGGGAAAGGCTCAAGGACAAGCCGATCGATGAGCAGTACCGCCGCCGACTGACGACGATCGCCGAGGAACTGATCAACGCCAAGCCCGACGAGGGCATCTCGACGGACACGTTGATGGTGGCATCCGGGCTGAGCTCCGAGCAGGTGCGGGGCGCTCTCTATGACCTCGAACGGTTCGGGATCGCCACAGACGACACCCAGCTGACCGCCTTCGTCCACGTCGGCGTGCGCAACCCGTCACACAGCCGACTCACCGCGGCGATCCAGCGAGAACGGCACCTGATCGAGCTGATGCAGGAACTGGCACCCGACCTCGCCGTCGACGAGAAGGCGCCGCTGAACCTGCGCATCGCCGCCCAGCGGCTGAGGGATGACGGCCACGACGAAGTCCGTCCCGAACACGTGAGCCGGATCATCCAGGGAATCGCCGGCGACGGGCGCGGCGACACCAGCGGCGGCAGCCTCACCGTGCGCAAGCACGACCCCGACAGCGTCCAGGTGACCCTCAAGCGCGAGTGGTCGTCGCTGGTCGGGATCGCCGAGCGCCGCCGCAACGGCGCCTCCCGGCTGCTCGAACACCTGCTGTCGCTGAACCCGCCGAACAGACGGGGCAACGACCTGCTCGTCGCCACGACCCTCGGGAAGCTGACTCAGGCCGTCGAGGGCGATCTGACGCTGCTGAGTCAGAACGGCGACGAGCGCAAGCTGCGGAGGTTGATGGAGCGGTCCCTGCTGTGGCTGCACGAGCAGGAGGTCATCAGGCTGAACCGGGGCCTTGCCGTGTTCCGCTCGGCCATGACCATCCGGCTGAGTTCCGAGCCTCGCGGGTTCCGCCAGACCGACTTCGAGTCGCTCGCGCAGCACTACGAAGGGTCGGTCCGCCAGATCCACGTGATGGCCGAGTTCGCCCAGCGCGGCCTCGCCTCCATGGCCGATGCGCTAAGGCTGACCCTCGACTACTTCACCGTCGGCGAGGAGGCCTTCCTGCGGCGCTGGCTCCCCGAACGCGAACGCGAGCTCGGCCGCCAGACGACCCCAGAGTCTTGGACGAAGATCGTTGAGAGCCTGAACAACCCCAACCAACGCAATCTGGTGGCGGACAACCGCGAGACCACGAACGTGCTGGTGCTCGCCGGACCTGGCTCGGGCAAGACAAGGGTGCTGGTGCACCGCATCGCCTACCTGATCCGTGCCCGGCGTGAGGATCCCAGGGGCATCCTGGCGCTGGCCTACAACCGACACGCCGCCGTCGAGATCCGTCGCCGGCTGCGGGATCTGATCGGCGACGACGCCCGCGGTGTGATGGTGTTCACCTGCCACGCCCTCGCCATGCGGCTCGTCGGCGCCAGCTTCT